>MNWT01000001.1:0-631 GCA_001872735.1 Verrucomicrobia bacterium CG1_02_43_26
CATGTCGATTGGGCTGCGAACCCCAGCCGGTCCACGGTTGAGGACATGTGTGTAAATCATGGTTGTTTTTACGTCTTTGTGACCCAGGAGTTCCTGGACCGTTCGAATATCATAACCGCCTTCCAATAGGTGGGTTGCGAATGAATGCCAAGATGCATGGGCTTCCCTATCCTATATACGTGAGTGAAGTAATTGAGAAGAGAGCGGTTTCACCCTCTGCCACTCATTTGATGCATGCTCGGCCTGCCATAAATCATAATTCTTTTGCAGATTAAGCCAAAAATCAGGGGTCGTATCAAACGCGCGAGATAAACGAAGTGCCATATTCGGAGTAACAGCACTTCTTTCATTTATAATCTTTGATAATGTCTTTCTTGAGATACCAAGAATCGATGCTAACTCGTTTATGGTTAGGGATAAAGGTTTTAAATAATCTTCTTTTATAATCTTACCAGGATGCGTTGGTTGTCTTTTCACGCTTTCACCCCTTAATGATAATCGTCATAATCGACGACATAAGCACCGCCATCAACAAACTCGAAAAACACTCTCCAATTCCCGGATACCTTCACAGCATATTGGTCTTTTTTATCTCCTGTTAGTTTGTGCAAGTTAGAACCTGGATAATTCA
>MNWT01000001.1:638-6759 GCA_001872735.1 Verrucomicrobia bacterium CG1_02_43_26
TATTTCATTTGCAGCATTTAATCTATCAAGAATTCTCTTAAGCCGATCGGCGTGTTCAGGTTTTATCCCTTTCTTCTTTCCTGTGTAGAAGAAGTCTTCGAGACCTTTATGTTTATTTTATCCTTTTTTTCCAATAGCCAGGTTTTCTGTTTAGCTGCATAATCGCGATAATTATAATTTCATCATCGACGACTTGATAGACTACCGCAAAAGGGAATCGGTTTGTTAGGCAGCGCCTCGTGTTTTTCGAAAAACCGGACCAAGCCAAAGGGAAACTAATTATTCTTTGAATTGTCGAGTAAACTTCTTTTGCAAATTCCCGGCCAAGATCGAAACGACATTCTTCAAAGTAATCGGTCACCTCTAAGAGCTCTTTCTTTGCGTCGGGGTGAAAGGAGTATTTCATTTCGCGAGCTTCTGATTGATTTCTTTAAAAACGTCTTTGCCAGGTATGGTTTTGACTTTACCGGTTCCGATTTCATCGATCCGTTTTTCAGCTTCTTTTGCCCATAACACATCTATCTCTTTTTGCGATGGATGCAAGCTATCTAGAATTTTTTCAACCAGTTTCGTTTTTATGTCTACAGGAAGCGACTCAACCATGGAAATTAATTCATTTGTTTTGATAGTCATATTGTCAACTCCTTTTTCTTATTCTTACTTTAGTATACCGCTATGATTCATAGACTGCTATTCGATATTAATTTTATTAATATCGTTGTTATCATTTGATTTTAATTCCTAACGCTTTAATTCAGTGGTGGTTAAACGGCGTGTTTTTGGCCGTTTAAGCATCCGCTGGAATGGATTGTTAGGTTTGCACTTCATTTTACAACGACCGGTTAAAAGAACAACGGTTGAGTGCAGGGCATTCGGTTTAGTAAAAAGCGCCAATGAGAAGTGTCATTTGCATATCTCTTTGACTCGTCCTATCTCTCCACTAGTTAATCTTACTTTTATGCCATGAGGATGTGAAGGAGACTTTGTCAAAATATCTTTGACAACTCCTTCGGTTAGTTTGCCGCTTTTTTGGTCTTGTTTTAATACTATTTTGACCTTAATGCCTTGCTTTATATTCAATATTTTCCCATCCATAGGTAGGTAGGTATTTTATTTATTAACATAACTATGCTTATACCGACCCGCATAATACTCCAAAATTGCTATTTGTGCCCATATAAGACGCCTCCAGAAATACACCAATTGTCGCTATAATCCATGCTAAGTGCATCTGTTTTGAAGAAATGCTGTTTTATCATGGCGCGTTATATGGATCGGCATATAATCCTCTCTAAAATTATCTTCGAACGTACCCTAAGAGTTGAACTGCTATTGAAGAATCATAAAGTGAAGGCGGTATTTAAAGGTCGGCCGGTGACGGTTACCGTATCCAAACGTCCTATCGGCACACTATAAATCCTCTGGTCGCAATCCGGTATGTTTCGAAATGCGTGAAAGCATCTTAGGGCCGATTTCCTCTTTGTCATGAAAAGCAAAAGTGTAATCTGGATATCCCGATCTTGATAGGACCTTGTGCGAGGAACCCGATTCGCGTTTGACCACCCACCCTATTCGTAGTAGAGCAGCAAGCACTTGCCTCGCGCGTGTGCTCGGCCAGGTACTTATGCGGCCGCAAAGGTAATGTTTTGTAAATCTGGGCTTTCTTCGCCGTGTTCGAGGCGATCAGCTATAACGCGCAAAGCAAGTGCTTGAGCCTTTGCCCTTGCCTCATTTGGCGTCTGTCCGTAAGCCATTACACCGGGAAGTTCAGCGATTTCAGCTAACCATCGCCCATCAACTTCTTGTTCAACTTGTAGAACCAATCTCATATCCTCACCTCTTACACGTTCGCTCTTTAATTTTATCATATTTTTCAATAGGTTTGTTTGGTTTCCTTACTTCGAAGACCTAACGCTCGGGCGTCAGTCGCCCTATTGACTGCAAGACCAGCGAATACTTCCCTTTGTTGACTACGCGCGTTGGTTAGGCCACGGACTCTTCGTTGACATCCCAACCTGGAAACAATAACACTGCAGGATGACACTTTAGAGCGCGAGCAAGAGCCTTTGCACGCTCAACTCCAAGATTTACTCGATCGTTCTCTATTGCAGAAATTGTTGACTGGGGGATCTTTGTCAAGCTTGAGAGTTCATTTTGACTTAGACCTTGAAGTTCTCGGATAATACGTACAGATTCACCAATTGAGACATCAAGAGTCTTCGTCGCTTTACGATATTCCTTGAGATTCATATTTTTACCTCCTTCGATAGTCGTGAGCAGTTATATCAATCACTAAGACAATAACTTCTTGAGAAACCACTTTATAAATCAGCCGATACTGGTATCCCAATCTAGAAGCTCGATGTCCTTTATGTTCACCATGTAAAGCTTCATCATGGAATCCCTTGATGAGTCTGAGCCCCTCCGGTCCCGTTATTCTTACAATATCTTTCCATTTTTCATAACGTTTGAGGACCTGAATAGGTAATTGTTCCATCTCTTTAGCAACGCGCCGGTGCTCATAAATTTCCCACATATCATAAATGTACTATACCATATTGTGTATGTCAAGCAGCCTCTCCGCCTAACGCCCCGAGTTGAGCTGCTGCCCGTAGGGCTGAGGGGTAAACGGGGACCAGATACTTTGGCAACCTGATGCAAAAGGAATATCCACGTTTTCGTTATTGGGGCGGTCATAATTGGATAATGTTACAAGTCCGGCCAGATTAATAGCATCCACCCACAAATTAACAACTTCAATTCCTGTACGTTCATCGGTGTTGTCAATGGTTTCCCAAATCAAGGATTCAGCTTCCGCAGCGTGGGCACCGATATTTTCGTAAAAAGCTTGTCCGAGGACGGCGTTTTTCTTAAACCTCTCTTTTCGGCCAGAAAACGGCCTGCGGTTTTCGATGGAGCCTTGAATCCCAAATAACATGATGCCCCGCTACACCCGGCATTTTGAGCGGGAAGGCAGCCCGGTTTACCATTTGCAATCACGTTCAACTGAACATGCACGTCCATGGTTCGTTTTCAGGAATTACTGCATCGGCAGGGGGCGGTGCATGCAAACGACCATCCTGTGGACGGCATCTTTACCGGGAGATGCTGAAGCAATCGATTTAGACTGTCTTTTACTTTTCGGGCATCCATTCCTTTATCCATTTTTCTGCAATCAAGCCATGAACGATAAAAGGGTCTTTTTCGATTATCGCCGTAGCATCTGCAAGGCCCATAGCCTCAAAAGATATTAAGCCACCACTTCTGTCGGCAAATGGTCCCCCGATATACTTTTCAAAATTATTATTTTTCCAATATGCAATATGAGCGGGAACAACTTCCCGAATTTTGTCAGGGTCGTTTTTCATGAAATAGAAAAAGTCAATACAAATAGACATTGTTGTTTCTCCTTATGAATTTGTTCGGGCATAACGGCTGGCGTTAGTGGCAGTGGGGCGGGCGTGTACTCGCTCCGCGAGCAGGATTCTGCTTGGGCGTAGCATAAATCCAATTTAGCGGGGTGAATCCCCACTGTCCACTGCACGCTTTGTTAGCCTGCTTTAACAATTCAGAATAGCAATCGCGCTATGTACCATACTTGCCCATTTATCAGAGCCCAAGCAATCATAGGTCCGACTACGTTTCGGGTGTATTTGTAGATAAGACCCAGAACAAGAAAAATCGCACTAGTATAGATGGCGTTCGATATGTTTGTGGTTAAGATGTGTATCAGAGCAAAGAGCAAAACGGTTATGATGAGTCCCCAGGGATTTGCTCTCATCCTGCTCTTGAATATGTTGTCGGTATTGACGACTAGCCAAACGAAGAAGAAAACCTCCAATGGCCCCCAGGCGATTATTCCCAATAGAGCATACCAAAGATTCCAGGGAAAACCTAGATGTAACGTTGGACGACTGTCGGTTATCAATCGCCCCGTCATCAGATAGCCAAAACCAAACATTACCACTACGAATAGCGATGATAGCAACAGGGACTTTGCCAACCCCTGACGGGCAAGCCCATATTGCGCCAATTCATCCCTGCAAATCAAAGTGAACAACAGAGGAAGCAAACCTACGGAGACGATCTCGATGTATACAGCAAGGTATGCTCTCTCTCCCGCCAACACTTTCGAAGCCGATGCCAGTTGCACTCCTTGGATTGCCAAAATGATTAGTACTGTCAATGCTGCACCGACGAACCACCACATCCAAGTTGCAATAACTCGGAACAGAGGGTTGTATGCAAAAGTGAACTGTTTGTTCTGTTTCATCTTTCACATCTCTTCGATATATGAGAATACAGATGTCTTAGTAGCGCACCCGACCTTGCTCAATAAAGCGGCATAACGTCTGAAATCAGCGGTGGCGCTTAGCCGTCCGCTGGATTTACTTGTTAGGCGCTTTTTAATTCTCCTTCATTTTTCTACTTCAAGTGCTATGCGACACTCAATGGATTGATACGCTCAATCTTCTTCTTGCTGGCCCGCGCTGCCTCCCAAAGATCTACGGCACGCTGAGCTTTGAGCCAAAACTCCGGCGTATTGCCGAACAAGCGGGCGAGGCGAAGCGCCATCTCGGGGCTGACTGCCCGACGTTCCCGGACCAACTCATTGACCGTCTGGCGCGACACACCAAGCGCCCTAGCAAGACTCGACACGGTGAGGCCGTAATCCGGCAAAAAATCCTCGCGCAGCATCTCGCCGGGATGAGTCGGTCGAATTTTACGCTCTCCAATATTCTGAATACTCATATTTTACACCTCATCTTAGTGGTAGTCCGTAAGTTCTATGTCGTAGGCGTCGCCGTTGACAAACCGGAAACATATGCGCCATTGATCATTGACGGAGATCGAATACTGTCCCTGCCGTTCTCGTTCGAGTTCGTGGAGTCGATTGCTTGGGGGAACCTTCAAGTCATCCAAACCCGTTGCCAAGTCGACGTATTCCAGCTTGCGGATTGCCCGCTTATTGATTTCCGGCGGAAAACGCTTTGATTTACCCTTTTGGTAAAACTCTTGCGTATGCCTATCGGCAAACGTCTTGATCATGCATCAATAGTAAGCTATCACGTGACACTTGTCAATGCAACATGGAATTGTTATGGCCGCCTAACTATGTTTATACTGATCCGCATAATACTCCAAAATTGCTATTTGTGCCCATATAAGGCGCCTCTAGAAATACATCACTTGTCGCTATAATCAATGCTAAATGCACCTGTTTTGACTAAACGCTATTTTATCATGGTGTCTTATGCGGATCGGTATATAATACTGTCTAAAACTGCCTTATTTAACCTTACAACATATCTACCGGGCTACGAACCCCAGCCGGGCCACGGTTAAGGATATGGGTGTAAACTAATGTTTCATGTATATGATGACGGCCTTCTTTGCCGGCGCTTAGATCTTTATGGTGAATCGCCCTGACTTTCCTTAAAGAGAATTAGCGGGGAACGCTCACGCCACGCTGCACTTAGTATGCACCCACGGAAAAAGCCTAGAACCCCTATCTTGGTGATTCTAGGCCTCTGACCTGTGGGCGCTAGAGGATTTGAACCTCTGACCCCTTCCGCGTCAAGGAAGTACTCTCCCCCTGAGCTAAGCGCCCTTATTGAATTGGAGGCGACGACCGGAGTCGAACCGGTGTACATGGTTTTGCAGACCATTGCCTAAGCCACTCGGCCACGTCGCCGTAATGTGATAAATATGGGAGAGAACATTCCCAAAGAGTTCCCTCCCAAACTATTGAGCGGATGACGAGACTCGAACTCGCGACCCCGACCTTGGCAAGGTCGTGCTCTACCAACTGAGCTACATCCGCACTGCGAAAAAAATTTTACCATTAATTTCGGATTTCTGCAAATCCGACGGCATAATTGTTACTGTCAACGTTTAGTAGGCGCATCTCGTTGCTTCTTTATGCGAGCGCTCCTAGTCCAGCAATATCACGCAAAACTCCTACCCATGGACGACTAGAGTAAGGCCCAATAATTGCAGGCAGGTGAGCTTGCATCCAATCGCCGGGAACTTCTGGTAGTGAAATAGCGTTCGACGAAACTGCAGCAGGAAAGCTAGATGGTACGTGGCAGTTCTGTAGGCGCTCAAACAGTTCACCGTT
>MNWT01000002.1 GCA_001872735.1 Verrucomicrobia bacterium CG1_02_43_26
TCATTCTCAAAAACTCAACATATGCACGAAATCTGCCTGAAGATCTTCATTTACGAGTATAACCTTTCCCTTAAATCATTCGAGTCGTAAGCATTACCACTAAAAGTTTTTAAGCCATCTGAGAATACAATGCACCTGAGAGCATTGAAGGTAACCATTTAGCATACAGGATCGATTTATGGCAATAGCTAAAAGATATATCGAAAAACGACCCTACCACCAGCCCCTTTAGGGCCTGAGATGAAATACATCACTAACGTGAAATACTTATGAATGCTAAGCTTTTGGTGCTCTTCTGCCGCGGTTCCTTTTGTTTCCTCCCTTTTTAGGAGAAGGGACTGAACGAGAAGGTTGTTTTTTCTGGAGAACACTCCCCTCATCGTGGACTAAAAAGTCCATCTGACGTTGGAAACGGTCTACCTTGGTAACAATAACTTTAATTTCCTGGCCGACCTCAAAACGCTTTCTTGTTTTACGCCCCACAATGGCCAAGCCATCGCTTTCCAAGCGATACAAATCGTCCTTTAAAGAAGAAATTTTAATGAAACCGAACGCTAAGGAATCTGACAATTCCACAAACATGCCATGGTTACGCACATCGGTGACAATCGCGCGAAAAGGTGTTTTCACAGCCTTTTGATTTTCGCGCTCAAAGAACTCAAGCAACTTTACCTTAACAGACTCACGTTCGGCTTCGGTACTATTTTGCTCAGTGATACTTAAATGTTGCGCCATGCTTTCGAGCTCCCCGAGGTTGTACTTACGTGTCTCAATAGTAAGAGCTGTGGCGATGCGCTTGTTCTTCAAATAAGCATCGAAAACGCGGTGGACGACCAAGTCTGAGTAACGACGAATCGGGGATGTAAAATGCGTATAGTGTTCCTTGTGAAGGCCATAGTGACCATCAGCGCTAGCACGGTAACAAGCTTGTTTTAAACTTCTAAGAAACTGTATCTTGATACTGTAGCCCTGAGGATGTTTTTTAGCCTCCTCTAACAACTTGGTGATGGACTTGCGTTTATTCAAGTTACCACAAGGAATGTTGTGTGCGAGCAAAGTTTCGCCTAATTCGGCTAACTTTTCGGGATCGGGCTCATCATGCACACGTGATATTAAAGGCATCTTGGCATCGTATATGGCTTTGGCGACACATTCGTTTGCCATGAGCATAAACTCCTCGATCAGTTGGTGACTTTCATCATTTTCAACACGTTCGACTCGATCCGCGTAGCCCTCTTCATCGACATAAATTTTCACCTCAGGCATATCGAGCTCCAAGCTCCCTGCCTTCATTCTGGCTCGGCGCAAGTGGGCAGCTACGTTCCATAAATCCTTAATATTGCGCTGGAGCGTTAACAACTCATCGTCATCAAGATCCCGCAAATTTCGGCCCGTTGAACCGGTTTGATAAGCCTTGGGCATGGGAAGGTTCCGGATAGCCTCCAAGCTGTCCTTAGTCATAAACGCGTAAGCCTGCTTGTAGGTCAACCGCTTATTACTGCGGATAACAGTGTTAGCAAAAGCGGTTTCCTTAATACGACCCTCTTTGTTAAACGTTATAAAGACACATTTGGTTAAACGATCCTCTGCTTCGACCAAGCTGCATATGCCGTTAGATAAGGCATGCGGCAACATTGGGATTACAGTACCCACGAGATAAGTGGAGTTACCACGGCGCATGGCCTCTTTGTCTAATGCACTGCCAGGTTTCACATATGAACTGACATCCGCAATATGGATGCCTACCCGCATATCACCCTTAGGAAGATGTTCGACAGAAAGCGCATCATCAAAATCCTTTGCATCATCGGGATCAATGGTCATGGTGAACAAATTACGACAATCAAGGCGATGAGCCAAATCCTCGGGGCGCACCTTTTGGGAAATTCTTTCTGTTTCCTCCAAAACGTGGGTCGGGAAAGTGGTATCCAAGTTGAACTTATGTAAAATGGCATCAAATTCTGCCTTAGGGGAGTGTGTTGCTCCTAGAACGCTTATAATTTCGCCAAACGGATTTAAGTGGCGATGCTCCCACTCGAGCAAACGAACGACCACCTTTTCATCTAATTTAGGCAGCGGTGATAGACCGGATGCTTTGGGGTTGGAAACCAGGACATCTTGGACGATCCGAGGGTCATCCGGAATGACAAAATAAATATCGCGATTTTTCTTTAACGTACCTGTAATGGGCCTATGGGTACGCTTTAAGATACGAACGACCTTGGCATAAACGTTCTCATCTGCCCCCCCACGCTGGCGTTTTTTTCGACTCTGATAATTTTTCTTAACCCTTGCCAGTACACGGTCCTCATGAAGGGCTACCCCTGAATCCCAAGGCTCCACTTCTAAAGTGGGAAATTCACCCGGTTCATCCGGAATCACGACAGCGGCACCGCTTTTACGAAATTTGATCACCCCACAGACGAGGTCAGCATCTTTAGGCAATACGTAACGATCCTTTTTGACTCGCACAATGTTACCATTATCTAAAAGCTCATTAATCACCGATTCTAATTCACGCTTCTGCTTTTTATCGAGTTCTAAAGTCTCGAGAAGCTGTTCCATGGTTAAGGGAACGTATTTCGATTTACTCATCAAACAAAGTAAATCTTCAAGTATTGTACTATGGGGCATATCTTTAACTATCTTTTCTCTTTTTATTATCCCAGCCATAGTAGCAAGCTCAAGTTATTCCCGCAAGCCCTATAATATTGGTCACGTAAGGTATCAATTGTTTCTTTCGGCTCACCACTCCGGGTAAATCGAATATATTGCTTTCCTCTAAACGGGCGTATGAAATCTGATCAATAAACTCCTGGTTGCCCTGCACTACTAAAATGGAGTTCTGCGAATTAATATCCGTCACCAACAAGAGGGATATATCCAAGCTTTCCTCGGCTCTAAACTGTTCTAAAGCGCGAGATAAAACAGTTGAATAGTTCCAGAAGTTATCGAACCCGAGTTCCTCTATCTGGGAGACGGAATAACGCACGTTGCCCTCTTGGAATATTTTACAATCGGATTGAATGACACTATCCGGGTTATTACTCAAGATAATGGAACCGGAACTAAATATTAATTTTGCCAAATCGGTTGTGCTTGTGGCTGCTATTTTAGACAACCACCCCAGCATCTCTGAGTCTAAAGGAGTTGTCGTTGGGCTATTGAGATTTAAGGTATCTGAGATAACCCCACCCATCAGGATTCCCGCGATGGCAGGTGTTGGCATCAAGCCATCCTTTTTAAACATGCTGGCAACGATCGTACAGGTAGAACCAACGGGCTCGTTTCTAAACAAGATAGGTTGGTTTGTATGCACGTTACCTAGGCGGTGGTGATCCACGATTTCCAAAATAGTCACTTCACTCGCACCGGGAACGGCTTGGCTTAGCTCATTATGATCGACTAAAACGATCTTCTTTTTGGTCTGCTTTAAGATATCTGATTTTGAAAAAATGCCGATTAATTTTTTACGATCATCCGTTACAAAGTAAAGCGGGCTATACACCTGGGAGATCTTTTTACGGACTTTTGAGAGCACTTCATCCGCGCCAAAAATAACGACCTTTGACTGTATCAAAGAATGTAATTGTGTAGCTGAACGGATAATCCAAGACGTGGTCGCTGAATCATATTGGCTGATGATCATACTTACGCCATTTGCTTTTGCCATTTCGACAACCTCAGGCTCTACACCCAAGCCGCCTGTAATGACCAACAGACGCACACCCATCGAGATTGATTTTTCCTGAATGTTGGCACGATCCCCTACGACAATAATACTTTCCTCCGGGCCAATATTTTCTTCCTTAGTGAATCTGCCAAAAGAGTTAATCTCCATCGCGCCCACGCGAACATACAAATGCTCTACCCTATTTGGCTCGACTAAATTGATCACCTGAGCATCCAGAGAGCGCACGATAGAATCTATGCTTGTATGCACATGGCGCATACGCCTAGGCTCCTTTGGCTTAGGTATAAAAAACTCGCCCAATTGAAAAATAGAAACGAGACCCTTTAGCCCGCCATCGGCATCGATTACCGGCAAGGCACGAGAATCGTATTTATCGATCACTTCCAGGGCTTCCGCGCAAGTAGCATTCACGTCCACCTTATGAATGTCCGTCACCATAATATCACGCACACGAGGCGTAATATCGCCGATAAAGACAGGCAGTGGCACTTTAAATTTCTCTAAAATAGCATCTATACGAACATTGGTACTCCCACAACGCGCGGGCACATATCCTATTTCCCCTTTTGCCTCTTTATAAGCCGCATAGGCAATAGCAGAGCATATGGCATCCGCGTCTGGGTTTCTATGGCCGATGATGTAAATCGGGTCTCTTGGCGGCATTGTTCTTGGCATTTTTTGTTTTAATTTCCCTTATACTCTAACACTGTTGCGTTAGATGCGATTGCTTCGTGTATATTTCCGGTTAACTCACCTGAGCTTGACGTGTATTTCACTAATTGACCTCCTGAGGCGCTCAAATCGTTATACCACACAACATGGCCATCTAAATAAGCTACAAAACCACCCTCGCTTCCGTAGATACCCTCTGTTTCGGACCATCTACCATTGGACTGCAAACCACGAGTCCAGGCAACAGGAGTCGTTGCGGGATCGGCGTGGGCGGGTATGTCACTTGCAACAGCAACACTCACGGGAAAGCCGCTTATGTCCTTTGAATTCATTTTTTTAGGCACAGGCCCTTTATGTTGGCGTACAAGCGGGTCATCTTTAAATACCCAAATGTCTGTTTCTGTCAGCCCTACTTTTTGAGCAAAATCGGTTACGTTACTCGCTGAACTAAACTGGCCGCCGATGGACTGCATAGATGTTGCCAGCGCTATCTGCCTTAAATTATTCATGGCATTTGACTTACGCGCGCTCTGTACGACCTTTTGGCTCATAGGAACGAGTAAACCAGCCAATATGGCAATCACAGCGATGACGCCCAAAAGTTCAATTAATGTAAACCCCGCAGGCTGTTTTCCTCTGTTTTTAAATATAACCATATTCCTGAATAACAATTAACATTATACTAAACGCCTTCTACAGCTTTCCAAGAAAAAAATCCAGTGGCAGGTTTTTCCTAAAGGCAATTTCAAGAGGCGAGGCTTGTGAGATAACGGAAATCAGGCACCAATATGGGTCGTGTTTCTAGCTTTGGCTAAATCAACCTGGCGCTGTCTTTGAGAGAACCTTACGGCTTTTTCTGGAGTTAAGTTATTAAAACAACGCGGGCAAGATACACCCTTCCAGTATTCCGGTGATTCTTTATCCTCTTCAGTTATAGGGTATCTACAGCCATAACATTGATCATATTCGCCCTCAGCGAGACCATGGCCTACGGAAACTCGATTATCAAAAACAAAGCATTCGCCATCCCACATACTTTCCGCCTCTGGAACTGTCTCCAGATACTTCAATATACCGCCCTTGAGGTGGTAAACCTCCTTAAAACCCTTCTGCAACATATAGGAAGATGCCTTTTCGCATCGGATACCGCCGGTACAAAACATAGCCACCTTAGGATGCTTTTGAGGATCAAGATTACTCTCTACGTATTTTGGAAATTCTCTAAACGTCTGCGTCTGAGGATCTATTGCCCGTTGAAACGTTCCAATGGCATATTCATATTCATTACGCGTATCGACCACGATGACATCGGGATCAGAAATAATGTTATTCCAATCCTCTGGAGCCACGTAGGTACCTACGACTCTATTAGGATCCACTTCCGGTTGGCCTAAGGTTACAATTTCCTTCTTAAGCTTTATTTTGAGGCGATAGAATGGCATCTCCGCACAAAAAGATTCCTTATGATCCAGATCAGCAAAACGCTCATCGGCGCGCAAAAAGGCCAATACGTTATCCATTCCCTCTCGAGTTCCGGCAATAGTACCATTGATGCCCTCTTCAGCCAACAGAATCGTCCCACAGATCCCTTCCTTTGCCAGGAAGTCCTTCATTTTCGGCTGCAATTCTACATAATCCACTAACCGAACAAATTTATATAATGCGGCAACTACTATCCTATTTTCCATATATACTCTTGATCTCAAGGACTATAGTACAAATGACGCCATTTATCAATCCTTATTAGCCGAAAGAAGCGGAAAAGCCCATAGACACCTACCCTCCCGAGCGAGAGGCTCATAGGATGATAAAACCTGTTTCAGCAAAGACCTTAGGGATACTTCGCCGAGAAGTTTTGTGTCTGCTAGGTTTTTATTTAAAATGACTGCGTAGCCCTCGATGATCAATTCAAGTTATTCAGAAACTAACTCGTAACGTGTTTAGAATCTGAATTTTTCAACGATGCTAGGTAAAATCATTTTATGGTTTATCGCCTAAAAGGCTTTCCGGCATAAAATGATTTTACCTAGCATCGTTTTTTTTAGCAAGAGTATTTTTTTTTAATTTTTAATTTTTAATTTTGGAGGTTTGAGTTTTAATTTTGGAGGTTTATTGTATTTGGAATATTTGTTTTTTTAAATTAATTTGAGCCGTCCCAGGGCATTCTAAAGAGCCTTTTGAGGGTAATTAAATAAGACGAACATCCTAAATTTTATATTGGAGGCAAACCTCGCTATCTAGAATAGACCCCGTGACGATGTTGATATCCGAACTATTTCCGCAAAAGAAGGCTTGCCCATGGAGCTCTTAACACAAATAATCAGCAACCGTGTCAGACCATTCCATAGAATATTACAACCGCTACACAAAGCAGATTGAAACAGAAGCCGTTTACGGGGAGCCATTCCTTAAATTTCTGTATAACAATCCCATCGGCCGGCTATGCCTGAAAGGCTTTGTACGGAGACATTTACCCTCTAATCTGTATGGAAAGTTGATGGATTCTCGCCTTAGCAAGCGAAAGATCCTTCCCTTTATTGAAAAATACAAAGTAGACACAACAGAATTTCAAAAAGCACCCGCTGAGTTCACCTGCTTTAACGACTTTTTTATCCGTAAACTAAAGCCAGAAGCACGCCCGATTAACGAAGACGCGCATGCGATTGTTTTCCCCGCTGATGGGCGCCATTACTGCATTCCAGACTTATCCTCTTATGACGGTATATTAGTAAAAGGAAACGTCCTGCCGTTAGTAGACCTCCTAGGCTCCTTACAGCTTGCGGAGACGTATTTATCCGGCTCCATGGTTATCTCTCGCCTTTGCCCAACAGATTACCACCGTTTTCATTTCCCGATAACAGGCCATGTATCGACACCTAAGCTTATTAACGGGTACCTCTATTCCGTCAACCCGATTGCGCTGCGAAAGAACATACATATTTTTGCTCAAAACAAACGCTTTGTCACAACGATTAAAGTCCCATCCGGGAAAGAAATCGTGATGATAGAAGTGGGTGCGACCTGCGTGGGCTCAGTTTCCCACACCTATACGCCGAATACACAATGCGTAAAAGGCGCTGAGAAAGGTTTCTTTAGCTTTGGAGGTTCGACCGTAATCACGGTTTTTCCAAAAGGCTCTATTGAGTTTGAAAACGATCTGTTAGAACAAAGCGCCCACAAGCGCGAAGTATTTGCAAAAATGGGTGATAAAATGGGTTCTTTTTTATTGAAAAATACAGAATAGTCCGATACAGTTTTCAACATCGCGCCTGGATGGTGGAATTGGCAGACACGCCAGACTTAGGATCTGGTACCGCAAGGTGTGTGGGTTCGACTCCCTCTCCAGGCACCACTTTTAAACCCGCTACAAAAAGGCGGGTTTTTTTAGTTAGTAATATGATGCTTGAGGCTGGATTTCTCTATCAAAGTATCGGCAATTTTACTGCCAATAGCCAATGAAGCGGTTGCGGCGGGAGAAGGCGCATTGCAAACATGAATACATCTGTTTTGAGAATGAATGCTAAAATCATCCAAGAGCTTGCCATCGCGCGCACAAGCTTGAGCACGAACGCCTGCACCGCCAGGAACGAGATCATTTGCCTGAATCTCCGGGATTAACCGCTGCAGTGCCTTTACGAAAGCTTGTTTAGAGAAAGAGCGGTAAAATTCGCCAAACCCTGTTTTCCAGTATTTTGCGGCAACTTTCAAAAAACCAGGCCAGGTTAAAGCATCGTAAGTGTCTTTTAATGAAAAACTGGTTCGGGTATATCCCTCACGCTTAAACGCAAAGACAGCGTTTGGCCCAGCCTCTATACCCCCACGCACCATACGAGTGAAATGTACTCCCAGGAAAGGAAAAGCGGGATCCGGCACCGGGTAAATCAAATTCTTTACCAAATACTGCTTTTCCGGCTTAAGCATATAGTATTCACCTCGAAACGGCGTAATACGTAGCGGGAGATCGGGTTCGGTCATCTTTGCAACACGGTCAGATTGTAGCCCCGCACAACTGATCAAATAAGCGCCTTCATAAGTACCCTTATCGGTGATAACTTCGACATGATCGTTATCCTCTAGAATAGAAATAACCTTGGTGTTTAAAAGAATCTGGCCGCCCAAGTATTGGATTTTCTCAGCATACTTTTGGCAAGTTTGCTTGAAATCAATAATACCGGTCTGAGGCACCCACAACCCTGTTATACCATTAACATGGGGTTCTCTTTCCTTAATCTGCTCCGAGTTTATCCGGTTGATACCGGTTAGGCCATTAGCATCGCCACGCCTATGGAGCTCCTCCAACGCGGGAATTTCATCTTCACGAGTAGCTACGATTACTTTTCCGCAAATTTCGTGGGCAATATCATTTTCACGAGCAAAATGCACCAGATCATCATAACCCTCCTTGCAATTCTGGGCTTTTAGACTTCCTGGCTTATAATAGATACCGGAATGAATAACGCCGCTATTATTACCCGTTTGATGTTTCGCCAAACCGTTTTCCTTTTCCAAAAGGAGCACTTTTAGAGAAGTATTTTTTTGTAATAAACGAAGAGCTGTGGCTAAGCCAACAATACCTCCGCCGACAACGATAACATCAAACTTTTTCATTATTTTCTTTGGCGCATTCAATAATATCAGAATAAACAGCTCAATCATATTAATATCTTTAATGATCCCACAAGCTTGAATTTTGGAGGCCGAGCCGGTATTAGATAATAAAAAAGCGCCAAACGAATCGCTTGGCGCTTTTTATGAAAATAGTATGAAAGATTTTTAGCCGTTTTCCTTACCTGACTCACGAAGACGTTTGTTTTCCTGTTGTTTGCGTAAGTAATCAACATGGCGGCCGAGCTCGCTCAAAAATTCTGCTATTTGCTCAAAAGACGCATCTACGTCTTTCAGGTCCTCTAGCATTTTTTCGAATATTTTTTCGAGTTCCGGGTCTGTTTTATCCATAACGATCTTCAATAACTGATTGAAGAAAGATGAATTTAAAATATCCGTGCGTAAAGCGGCATAAACGTCAGCGTTGCTTAAAAGCTCATCCCCCCCTACTTGATCTGAGTAATTAATAAGCGCCTGAGCCACCATAGTAGACTTCAACTTATCGCTTGTTTCGGACTGGTTATGACCGATGATAGCATCTAAATCATGATTGAGATCTCTGGCAGCCGTTGCCAACGTTGTTATATTTTGGTTTTTACGTTCCAGCTTACCGATAAAAGATTCCACAGGGTTATTCTGCTTATGGAGATCACAAATGTACAATAATGAGCAAGGTGACTTAGAATAGCCATCTATCAGTTTTTCTTGTTGTTCAAGAGAAGCACCTTTAACCTCTTCTAGCAATGCACCTATTATAGTGGAAGGACGAAGAATATTATCGGTAATATATTCCACGAGGTCATTCGCTATTTCCTCTCGCTTCGTACCTGTTGTGCCCTCCAATTGCTGCAATATGCGAGCAACGTAAGCCGCCTTGATCTTGTCTCCCCCTAAGTAATTCTGATAGTTAAATAGTCCTTTATACTCACCATAAAGGCTACCTACGTCCTTACTACCAATACCCCGTTGACTACCTCCGTTACCTTGTACTCTATCCATAATTAAACTATAAATTAAATAAGCAAAAAGTCAACTTTATTTAATTTTAACATTAAATTAATTAATAAAATATTAAGACTAAGTTAAGGAAGTTCAAAAAATGGCCGATTTGTATTTTGGTACAATTTTTGCTATACTGGGAATAGAGAGAAATACATTTATGGATTGGTTATACACAAGCACCCGAGAAGTTCTTAATAATAAGGACGCTGATTTTATCAAAAAGGTATTAGGTGTTTCTGGAAATAATGCTCAGGCGTTTGATGAGCTTTTTTTAGACATCGAGACCAAAAACATGCTCTTGGACAATAAAGAGCTCTACGATGCGATTCTGCAATCGAAAGGTTATCTGGATATCTCCCCTGCCCTTTATTTTTATATACTCGTGCGCAGAATGTTACTCGAATGCGCGATCGATAATCGTGAGGTGGCAGACTATGTTAGTGGTATGTTAACAAAAGCCGTCCTTGTGGAAGAAGCTTTTAAGCAGGACATCACTGAAGGCAAAACGTATTACTATGTAACGGATTGCCTTAAAAAGATAGACCAGGCAACACCACGTGAGGAATTCTACCTACGAGTGCAGTTAGCGGATCAATCCCTTTTTATAACAGGCATCTTTCCTGACCATCTTAGACATCGTACGGATAGAAAGGCGGCCCCGGGGTTAGATTACTATGAAGCCATTGGGAGCAGGCAATACGAAGTGGCCGGCAAACATTGCCTTGCGGAAGAGTTTCAGCTCAATGGCGTCTTTTCGCTCCTTGGGCATGATTTCCCTGCGGCAAGAAAGGCGCTCAACCAGTTTACTGAAAAGTTAAACAACTTGGGCGAACAGCCTTTTAAGAATTATGAATTATAAATCATGAAATACACTGCCGGCATCATTGGATTAGGCCGTATCGGGAGCATTTTGGAAGATGATCCTTTGCGCATAAAACCCCATACTCACGCGGGGTTTTATAATGTACACCCCAAAATTGATTTGGCCTGCGGATGTGACGTTCTGCCCGAGCGACGTACCCTATTTAACCAACGTTACCCGAACACGCGCACTTATGATAACTTTCAATGCATGTTGCGAAACGAGCTCATCGATATAGCCAGCATAAGCGCTTACACCAAAGAGCGTTTTGATATGGCATACGAGTGCGCCCAAAATAGTGTTCGTGGGCTTTGGATTGAAAAACCGCTTGCGACCAGTATTCGTTACGCAAAAAAAATCAATCGCCTGATTAAAGAAGCGGAAATGACGGCTATAGTAGACCACAGAAGGCGCTTGGTACCCGAATTTATAGCAGTCAAAAATATTATTAACGAAGGTCGACTGGGTAATCTTAAAACGGTACATGTCTCTATGACAGGAGGGTTAATGCACACCGGTACGCATGCCTATGATGTTCTAGATTTCCTGTGCGGGGATTGGACAGAAATTCGAGGCAAGCTGGAAGGAAATTTTGACAACACGGATACTTCGGGCTTTGCCTGGATCTCGTTTAAGTCTGGTGTAGAGTCGTTCATTTCTTGCCAAAAGCGCAATTATTACATCTTCCAATTCGATTTTCAGTTTGACCAAGGTCGCATTATGCTAGGGAACGATATTTGCAAGGTTTATGGACCAGGGGATAGTAAGAACTACTCTCAAATCACGGAACTCTTTGAACAGAAAGACTACCCGCTATATGACCATCCAGGTTATTCGTTTTTTGATGATCTTGTGCTTTCCCTAGATGATCCCACTCGCCCGGTTATTAACTCGACACAGAACGCGATGAAGGCGCTTGAAATGGGTTGCGGGATATTTCAATCAAGCCTGGAAGGCGGCAAGATTATCCATCCGCATGACATCGATGAAGATCTCGTGATCGATTCTAAATAGCGTGTTTAATTAAAGAACTAGGCTTACCTCGAAGATCTATTGTTTCTTCATAAAGGGAATATTGGTTACGTAATGCTTGATCATAAGCCTCTTGTATCAATTGCTTAGCCTCTCCATCAGGCAGGGACTTTAACAACGGCCGGTAAACGTGTTCGATGTAGTAGTTGTCCGGTTCTACCATGACATAAAAACGAACATAATAGGCATCATCTCTATCCGTATCGATTGTTACAGTAGCCTTTTCACCGGGCTTTAAGCGAGTATCCTGAAATTCTTCCCATTTACCCTTCACATTACGAGCGATTCGTTGAATCACATAGATTTTTTTTGTACCTTCGATAGGCTCCTTGTTCTTATCTAAAAGCAAGCCGACTAACTCCACTCGCGGCACGATATAAGTTGGGAAACGGTGGCCAACCATTAACGCCTGCAATGTCAAGGTTGCTGCGCTATCCCCTACAGTTGAATAGATACGCACGCCACTTTGAGTCATCTCCTTATCATGAATACCCCTGAAGTAATGTTTTTTATCCGGCATGTGGCAAGACTGGCACGTACGATTTGCGTGGGCAAAGGGGCTCTCTAACCATTCTTGATAAGTATTCTCCAGAGGCTTGCCATTGACGGCGTTGTCTTGAGGAAATTGATGGCAACGGGCGCAAAAATAACTATCTGAAAACCAATTTACCTGAATAGCATTGGGGTGCATCTTAATAGAGTATCGGTTGGCTAGCTCCTCTGTGATCTTAGCGGGACCGACAATCTCTTGCCCCCGCACGTGGCAACTAGCGCACATGACACCATGTTCGGCCAGCCCCATACTTCTTTCCCGGGCCCATTTGAAAAGATTACCTTGATGCATCGCTTCGTCCTGCTGCTCAGCCAAGGGAGCATGGCACGTGAGGCAATTTCGGGCATCTGAGTCCTTATAATCCATAATCTGCCCCACCAAACCAGGTGAAAAGGCCTTTGAGTGCTGGCTACCCTGCCACTCTTGATATTTATCCGCATGGCAAGTGGCGCAATATTGTGGTGCGAAACTATCATCCAGCCCCTGATGTTGCACAGGCAACTGCCAGTGATCCACTACTGTGGGCGGCTTTTGCGCGTAAAGAATAGGAAACATGGCATGTAGGCAGAATAGCCCTATACCTACCCTCAACAAATGCTGATAAATGGAGTACATGCGAGACGGGAAAACAAACGAAATAACGAACGCAACCTTATATAGCACTGTGCATTAAGTCAAGAACCGCGAAAAAAAGATTAAATCCACAAAAAAACCATCCTGTAAACATCTACAAAAGAAGACAGCAGACAGCCACACAAGCAAGATTACGGCAAATAAGGTTTGTCTTAAAGGCCTATTTACCCTAACATAATCAAAAATTATCTATGGCAAACGATCAAGAAGCGCTCATTCCGATGGCACACCCTTCGATAAGGCTAGAAGTCTTTGAAGGGCCGCTTGATCTATTGCTATTTTTGATCCGTAGAAACGAAATCGATATCTATGACATTCCGATTGAATCGCTCACCAAACAATATCTAGAAACACTTTATCAACTTAAGCAACTAGACCTGGATCTAGCGGGTGATTTTTTTGTGATGGCGGCGACCTTAATGTACATCAAAAGCCGTATGCTGTTACCCGCCCAAGAGAGCGCCGCGGTGGAAGAATCCGAGGAGGAGCCCTCTGACCCCAGATGGGAGTTGGTGCAGCAGCTCATTGCTTACAAGAAGATCAAGGAACGCGCAAAGGATTTGGATCAACTCATTCAATCCAAACAGGATTTCCTGCCCCGGCGTGTTGAAGAAGAACAAATACCAGCGTCCCTGCGCCCGATTAAGGATATTGACCACATGGATCTCTGGCAGGCTTTTAACAATGTACTCCACCGCCTCTCAGAAAAGATTCATATTGGGCAAATTCATGACGAGCAAGTCACCGTTGCAGAACAGATGGCCTATTTACTCAACAGGCTTAACGTACAAAAAGAAATTTATTTTTCAGAATTAATTCAAGAGGGCTTTAGTTTCATGCGTATGGTGTCGACTTTCTTGGCATTACTGGAACTCACTCGTATGAAGAAATTGTGCTTGGAGCAAGATTGCAATTTTGCGGATATATTGTGCAAAAAAATGGATCCTGATTCAAACGAAGCTTGAGCCTTCCTTTGATTTATTGCAAAAATTGTGTTATCTTTAAAGTTGTATGAATAATAAACGTTTTAATAATTCCATTACAAAGAAGGAAGCCCACCTACTCGGCATTGGCCTGGATAATGATGACGGCCATAAGCGCATTACTCGCGCGGAACAGTTTTCCGTCCTCGGCGGCTCTGAGGAAACCCACGAGCGCATGACAGAAACGCTTATAAGAACCTTTGAAGCACTGAAACAGAGAGGGAAAACTCTGGAAACTACCGAACCCAACGAGCTCACCGATATCATCAACCAAAGCCGCTCCTAGGCTAAAAAGTGAGCCATTGCCTTGACCTTTTTGATTTCACGGCTATAGATTAACACTAGCAAGTATTTCATCTTAAAACTTAGAAAATTATGGCTTCTGAAAATATCAAAGAACTCAATGACGCGACTTTTGAAAGCGCCCTTAAAGAAGGCGGCAACAAACCTATTGTAGTAGACTTCTGGGCACCATGGTGTGGCCCTTGTAAGGCTTTGGGCCCTATACTGGAAGAGCTTGCAAAAGAATTGGGGGATAAAGCCCAAATCTGCAAAGTCAATGTTGACGACAATGTAGAAATTGCCGGAAAGTTCCAGATACGCGCGATCCCCACCATAGGTATTTTTAAAGACGGCAGAATGGTTGACCAGATCGTTGGCTTAGCAACGAAGACAGACCTCAAAATCAAAATTGAGTCCTTCTGCTAAATCATTACAAAATCAGTTTTAAAAAGGCTCCTGTTTAAGGAGCTTTTTTATTGCCCGCTATTACTGATGACAATACCAATGGAGAGCAAAAAGGAATAGGCCAACATCAGCTGGGCCGTCCTTGTAAATATCTTATTATACAGTCCACCGGAGCTACAGGTGGCCAATTGGGTGATTAAAGCAAACGCAAAGGGTAGTGTTAACCAACACAAGAAAGGTGCCATACCATAGCCAAAGGCGTACAGGCATATAGGCACCCCAAGCGCCAATAGATAGTTTCCTACGTACAATATAAAGCCAAAGCCACGCCCAAAGCGCACAATAATAGTATTTTTACCAGCCTTCTGGTCTGTCTCCATGTCCCTTATATTATTGACGTTGAGCGTATTTACCGAAAGCAACCCCACTCCGGCACCAACGAGAAAGACCTCCGGCGCAAAGTAGCCTGCCTGCACATAAAACGTAAACCCGACTGCGATTAACCCAAAAAAGATCAATACAAACAAATCCCCCAGCCCGATACAAGACAGCGGATAAGGGCCCGCGGAGTAAGCAACCGCACATACTAAACTCAGCAAACCAACCAGGAGTAGCCAAGCGCCCCCGAAGTACATCAACCAGAGGCCAAAGAACATTCCTAGCATGAAGACGAATATCATGCCCCATTTCATAGATTCCGCGGAAATCCAGCCTGAGGCCACTGCACGCTTAAAACCGACTCGGTCTTTTGTGTCTATCCCGCGCTTATGGTCATAGTAATCATTCGCAAAATTAGAGCCAATCTGCATAAAAATGGCAAATAGCAAGCAAAGCAAAGCCGGCAAAAACTGAAACATATTGACGTTAAACGCCATCGCGCTCCCCACCATTACCGGGGCTATTGTTGCCGGAAGCGATTTAGGGCGTGTTGCAAAAAACCAAGCCTTTACGGGCGTTATTTGAGCAGACGTAGTATATGTAGACATAATCAACCCTTTTAAATAACCCCATCTCACTTGTCCAGCCAATTCCCACCTGCTTAATTATGCGGATCAAAACCTCACTTAGTGATTTCCTTTTTGGCTTTAAATATGCTATATTGAACACATGAGATTGCCTCACTTATCCAAGCTATTTTACACCCTAGTACTCACCTGCACGCTTTTTTTTGGCTTGGAAATGGCGCACGCGGCTCGAACCCAAAACCAGGACTTCGAGGTCACGGAAAAAATGCGTGCTGAAACGCGCTACGTCATCCAATCTCTTGAAAATCTACACTATAGCGGCAAGCCCTTTACCAGCATTCAGCCACAAGAGATTGTCAAAAACTATATCAGCGACCTGGACATGAATCACCTCTTTTTTCTAGAACCTCAGGTGACGGATTATATCGAGCGATTCTCCCCCACGCTAGATGTTTATCTACAGCAAGGCAATATCTACCCCGCGTTCATTATTTTCAAAAACTATAGAGAGCAAGCCAACAACCGACTACAATGGGTTTTTAAACGACTCAAAGAACCGTTCCATTTCGATACTCCAGATGAATTTAAGCCCAATCGCCGGGAAGAGAACTGGCCTAAAACAGAAGCAGAGGCAGACTTACTCTGGGAAAAACGCCTAAAATATGAACTCCTGAACGAAATTTTAAGCGAAGACAGCAAGAAAAGCGTCACTAAACCAGAAACAACCTACGAAGAAAAAGCAAAAGAAAATGTCCTCAAGCGCTACCAAAGGCTTCTCACCGCGATCAATAAAATTGATGCCAATGAAGTACAGGAGATTTTCCTCACCACGATCACTCAAATTTATGACCCCCATTCAACCTTCCTTTCCTCGGATTCCTTAGAAGACTTTAGTATATCTTTACATAACTCCTTAATCGGCATTGGAGCTATTTTATTAGATGAAGACGGCTACTGTACGGTTAAAGAACTGATCCCCGGTGGCCCTGCCGCTCTGAGCAAACAGATCAACGTGGGAGACAAAATCATAGGTGTTTCACAAGGAGGCAAGCCGTTTGTGGACATCATTGGAATGAAGCTGCGCGATGCGGTTGATCTCATTAGAGGAAAGCAAGGGAGCGAAGTTCACCTTCTTATAAGCCCCGCCGAAAATGGAGACCCCGCAAACCGTAAAACGGTCATCTTGGTTCGAGAGCCGATTAAAATTTCAGCTAATATATCTAGTGCCCGACTCTACGAACTCCCTGATGGCGACAAGACTGTAAAAATAGGGGTCATCGATGTGCCCGCTTTTTATGGCCCTACTGATAATGATACCAGCGCCCATAGTACTACAGAAGACGTTGCCGAACTCATTAAAAAACTACAAGCACTCGGTATAGAAGGCCTTATCTTGGATCTGCGCAACAATGGCGGCGGTTTATTAAATGAAGCGGTGAGCCTTACCGGTTTGTTTATACCGATTGGCCCGGTTCTACAGGTTAGAGATTCATTTGGCCGCGTTAAAGAATACTTTGACACCAATCCCAGAGTAGCCTGGAAAGGACCATTGATTGTTTTAACGTCGCGGTACAGTGCATCTGCTTCTGAAATTGTTTCGGGAGCGTTAAAAAGCTACAAAAGAGCTATCGTTGTGGGGGATGCGTCTACCCATGGTAAGGGAACGGTACAAGTTATCCTAGAAGTGGATCGCCCGATGTTTGCGCCTTGGGCAAAACAGCAAAAAATGGGTGCTACCAAGATCACCATTCAAAAATGGTATCTGCCGGACGGTAACTCTATCCAACTCAAAGGGGTTCCTTCTGATATCACCATACCCTCTGTGAACGACTATTTACCTATCGGCGAATCTGATCTCCCGAATGCGCTTGAGTGGGATGCCATTCACCCCCTCCCTTGGGAAGACATGGATACCTTCCGCGACTATGTTGCACCGGTTAAAGAAAGCTCTCTTGTCAGTTTACGTGAAGCAAGCCAGAAGCGCCAACAAACCCTCGAAGAATTTAAATTCTTAAACAACAATATAAATCGCTTCAAAGAAAAGCAGGAAAATAAAGAGGTTTCACTCGATCTTAAAAAACGCATTCAGCTACTCAACGATGATGAGCTTTTCCGAAATCAAGCTAAAGACGAATTGAGAGCGCTGGCAAAAAACAACTTTAAGTTTGAGCCCATCACCTTAAACGGATACGAGAATGTGCCCATTACCGAAAACATGGATGATAATGAAGCGCTGCTCGATCCCAATGATACCGACACGGAGAAGTTGCCTGAGTTTGATGTTGATTTACGCGAAAGCCTACGCGTGATGAAGGACTGGTTGAATATCAGAAACGCCAGGATACCGGATCAAGCATTGGCCTCACAAACCGAAGCGCCCAATAGCAAACAGGATAAATAAAGAGGCAAGAACCGTTTTTATTCTTTTTTTAGCTTCTTTTGATTATCGGGTACTTTTGGATTTTCTCGATCTTTTCGCTTGAGTGAGTTCGAGCCAAAATCCAGCACAGTAGGTTCACCTAGTAAATCCAGAAAGGTAGGTTCACGGAATAAAAACCCATCTCCTTTAAATAGATTAATGTCAAAATCATTTTCTATTTGAGTGTCGTCCTCCTCATCGGAAAAATCCCTCACCACGAACTCCTCAATCAGAAGCTTATTGAATATAATTCTTTTTTCTTCGGATAAATTATCTAATACATAATTTTTCAGATCACCATCGTTACAAATTTCGTCAATTAGAGGCTCATCTAAATCAATCTCTAATTGAAGGACTTCATTAAATGTTTCATCAGAAAACGCATTTAGAAGCTTTACGAATAACGGCTTATCGTCATGCGCTAAGTGAAGCAAAATACACCTATCCTCTTCATTGCGTTCATAGTCAGTGATCAACAAGGTAAATAATAATTCCTCAGGGATAAGCTCGATTAGTTTGGCAATTTCTTGAGTGTCATCAATTTGCTTAAACAGCTTTTCCAAAGACGGTGCTAATGCGTCAAGTAGTCTTGCGTATATTTCCCAGTATTCTGTTTTAAGGATATCAAGGTCAACTTTCCCAAAAGCGAGCATACTAGTAATAAAAAGCTCTTTTGCCATCCAGGTTTCAAAAGCGGAATAGTTTTGAGGGGCATCAACTTCTTCTTTGATTTTTTTGCGATATTCAATGGTATTTTCCCAATAGACTTCTTTCTGCTCAAGCGCTTTAATTGCCCATAACAGCTGAAGCGCTAACTTAGGGTTAAAGTAAGTACAATTACCGGTTATTTGTTCTTCAGGATGAAGCAATCCTTCAAAAATGAGCCTTAGGTTCTTTTCAAGATAAGGGCTCTTTTTCTTTGCGAGCTCTATCTTCTCCTTGAAATTGAGTTTTTCATTATCATCTACCGATTGCTCGATTTTAAATATATTAATACCTGGTAATTTTTTACCGATAAGATCCTTGTTTTCTGTATGCCATCCATAGCCATTACTGTTCTGTTTATCTTTTAAGGAAACGGAATCCCCCCCTCCATTACAATCTAACAAAAACTGATTTAAGAAAACATAAGCTTTGGTATGCCCGTCTTCATCACAATAATCGATCTTAGCTTTTAACGTTTCACCTTTTTTTGTATGAGTGAAATCTACCCAGTCCGATGTATTTGCAAGCTTAAATAACTCTGTAGCGATAGGATCCTTTGTTTTCACACCATAAATGGATAGAAAGCGGTTAATGCTACTACGCATGGTCATTGCGAAAGCACCCGATGTAACATTCAACACATGCCCCAAATAGTGGGTATTATAGATAATTTGAGAAATGTTCAATTTCTCTAACGGGAGATTTTTTTCCAATATATCGTATACTTTCTGCTCCAATGCACATTCGAGAAGACCCCCTGCTTTTACAAACGTTTTATTTTTTAATATATCTGGCGTGCCTACACAGCGAAACAGTTTGGCGATAAAATCACGATTGCCAGAATCGAAAGCCAACTCAAGCCAATCCTTATCAAATTTTGTACACAAATCAATAGCGGCACCTTGAGCATATAGCAATTTAAGGATATCATATTTTGCGTAATAGCATGCTAGCAGAAAAGGTGTATATCCCCCCTTATCTCTTGGCTCATCTATATCTTTTTTATTTTGTGCCCATTCCACCAAGATCATTTTTACACACTCTATATTGCCCCCTTCTACGGAAGCCATCAAGATACTAAATCCAAGCCTCTTTGTCTGAAAACTTACATCATAATTGCTATATTCTTTCAAAAAATATTGGAGCACTCTTGGACAGCCATTAAAGGCTGCGTTATACACAGCTACTGTTGAAATCGTAGTATTCTCATCATAGAAACCATCGCTATCTTGTTTCTTTTCTGATTTCAACACCAGCTCAACCAACTCCTTTATCGCTGCTTCTTGCGCAAAATTTAGGCGATTAAAGCCATCACTATCCTCGCATTGCAGCTCTAATTCCTCAAAAAAGCTACTCATGCCATACTTCCTCGCAATAAATAAGGAGCAAAATGTACCGATAAATCGATTGATATCAGCAGGCTTTAATAACTGATCGTCCATTAGTTCAGGTTTTATAAATTCAATTTTTCTGTCAGAAAGATCTGTATCATCCCCACCGAGTAAAAAAAACACTTCCAACGCTGGGTGATCAAAAACGAGTTGCTTTGCGTCAATCTGCTTTCCCGTTTTATTAAAATAGTACTGATTGATCGCTTCAAAAGCCTTTTTGACACTTTCTTCACCCATCAATACTTTCTTTAGGTGAGCGGCAGTAAAAAGATCGCTAATAACATAGTCATTCTTGCTTGATGATATATTAATGGATGAAAAGCCAGACGTAGAATAAGAATAATCATGCAAAATAACACCAGAAGTGTCTAATGACTTGGTTTTTTGATAAATTACTTTACGACTTACATTCACTATCATTAACTATAACAAATAATTATAAAATAAACTGTAATTATATTCAACAAAAAACAGCTTAGCAATCTAATAATACAGATACAACTGAGGGTAATGTGTATGATTCGAACGATAAGACAAAAAAGAGTTTAAAAAAGGGAAGTAAAGAGATGTAATGAAGGAGTGGTTCAAGAAACGATCAAATGCTATCGTTGCGGGAGTCAAGATGTTGTAAAAAACGGGAAGGCACCGAATGGGAAACAGAAGTACAAGTGCAACGCCTGTGGGAAACAGAGTCGGGAAAACCCGAGTGAAAACGGCTACAGTGAACAAAAGCGAGAAAAGATCCTGAAAGCATATGGAGAAAGAAGTTGCTTAAGAGGGTTGCAAAGGGTTTTTGGCGTAGCGCCAAAAACCGTAATAGAATGGCTAAAAAAAAAGCCCAGAACATAGGCTGTTTTTTTTGAGACATTATTGCCCGCTAGGCCAGATGACATATTGGAACTGGATGAGCTATGGTCTTTTGTTGAAAAGAAAAAGAATCCGCAGGGGATTTGGGTGGCATTATGTCGACGAACAAAGCAAATAGTATCATGGTCAGTAGAACCGCGGGACTGGTATCGTTGTTATCAGCTGTGGCAAGGAATGCCGCAAGAGTATAAAGGCTGCCATAGCTTCAGTGATTACTGGGGTAGCTGTAGAGAAGTGTTCAGCAATCAAACCCACAAAAGCGTGGGTAAAGAAAGTGGTCAAACAGCTCACATTGAGCGTTGGAATAATACGCTTAGACAACGTCTGGGTCGATTTGTTCGCAAAACGCTTTCGTTCTCAA
>MNWT01000003.1 GCA_001872735.1 Verrucomicrobia bacterium CG1_02_43_26
CTAAAAAACACTCTGTTTCTTAAATATGCCAGTATCCACATCTCGACTACATTTACAGCTGACTCCACTTTGGGTTTGTCTTTCGGCTTTGAAGGCCTGGCAGGGATAATGGCGATAGCGTAATGCATCGCATAATCGTGATAGGTGGGATTGATATCGGGCTCGTAGAGACAGGCTTTTGTAACACCTGACTTTAAGTTATCCGGCACCAGTACTTGGGTTACCCCTCCGAAGAACTCAAACGCTCTAATATGGCTCGCGATGAAGTTGGGTAATTCTTGAGACCATGTGGCCTCAGCATAAGTGTAGTTCGAAGCACCGAGCGCGGCGACAAATATTTGGGCTTGCTTAATCTCGCCGGTGTTTTTGTCTATTACCGGCATTGTCATGCCCGCATAATCGATAAAGCATTTTTCTCCCGCCTTGTGGTTAAAACGCATGCAGGGATCAATGTGGCCGTGCCAGTTTCTATACAGGTTGCAAAATTGGCTGTAGCGGTAGCCGCCCGCGTTAGCTGCTATGTATTCCTCCCATAACAGAAGAAGCGTGACGCGCTTCTTCTTTAACTCCTTGTAGATGTCGGCGTAATTGGGCTCAATTAGCCTTGGTTTTTTCTCTTCTTCACCAAAAAGCATCTCTTGAAGGGCCGTGTCGTCTAATTCTTCAGGGATCGGCCAGGATAGATTAGCTTTTTTAGCTCGTGACAGATAATCAGCTACCGTCGAGTGTGATACTTTCGTGCTTTGGGCTATCTGGCGGTTAGATAACCCAATAGCCTTTAGCCTTAACATTTCTTTAAGTTTTCGCATGGATAACCTCTTCTTTGGCATTTTGCCCTCCTAAAACTGTAATTATTACAGTATATGGAAGGCTCCTTCTTGTTATCCAGGCGTCATTTATTGCTTCGCACGCGAAGTGTTAGTACGTCTAATTGATTCCGATTCATTTCGACCACCGATTCCGATACACGGCAAAAAAGTGGACGATTTAAATCAGAACCGGTGGACGATTTGGCTCGGAACGAGTGGACGATTTATTTCGGAATCGGTGGTCGATTAGCGTCGGAATACACATGTTGAATACTACGATTGCTGTTTTTGTATCGCGCCATGTTGTGTAATCGAGCAACTGGTCAATTGCCTTCTTAAGGGATTCTGGTCCCTTCCAGAACTTGCACTCTGCGATGAATATGTTTTTGCCCTCGACGCGGATAAGAATATCGGTCTTCCCTTCGAGGTTAAATGTCTCTCCGGTTGCCTGTCCTTCATATTGACCATTAAGCTGGACAAGGAAGTGCTGGCGGATATCTTCCTCTTGCATATTCTTAAACGCGCTCGGGCTCCTCTCAATGACGGTTACCATGTTCTGCATGATGGTAAGAATGCTTTCATATTCGGTCGTATCAGGTACAGGCTCGGGCTTAAAAGATTCGGTGCTAGCGGTTGGCATCTTAGCGGGACTCTTTTTGCGAACCGTGGGAGCGATGTAGGTTTCCGGCGCACCACCTCTCTTCTTCATATGGTTATCGGGGTATGTCGCCAAGCAAAAGCGTATTTAAAAAAGCTGGGCGTCAGATCTGTCCGGCGTTATCTTTTACCAGGACCAGGGCAGCGTCTACACCGGTTATGAATATGTAGGTGAACTTATAAAGGATGGCGTGCGAGTATCCTACAGTCGCATTGCAACACCCTCGGATAACCCCGGGATGGAAAGCTTCTTTGGCAGACTAAAGGACGAGTGGGCCGATGTGTTTGCTGCCGCACAGACAGAAAGCGAGGTGATAGAGCTTATCAATAAAGCACTGTGTTATTATAATGAAAAGCGCCGGCACTCAAGTATCGGCTACCTTGCACCGGACGACTTCATCAAACGAGAGCTTGCATTAACGACAGCCTAATACCGCCGTTCACCTTAGGAAATTTTAATAGTAGTTCAAGTTTTGGGGCGCACCTCAGAGCCCTTGTTAAGAATGTAAGACAGAACGAGTAACAACAATTTAGCTGAGTATGAGCTTCTAGCGGTATCTATTAGTGATTGCTGAGGAGAAGATAGTTGAACATATATATGAGGTACCATAATATCTGTAGTATATGAATGAGTTTTTTACTACTGAAGATGCTGCAAAATATCTTAACGTGACGCCATCGAGGATCCGCCAGTTAATTGCGGAAAAGCGCTTGCCCTCAGAAAAATTTGGCAGGGACCATATGATTCTGGAAAGCGACCTAGCCGAATTTGCTAAAATCGGCAAAAAAAAGACCGGAAGGCCTAAAAAAGAGCGATAATAATACTTGCGCATGCGTTAGGATTATGCGAAAATTTTGCTTATGGATGACATTGTTATTAATAAAGACAACCAAAGACATGGGATAAAATGGCCAACTGAAGAACATCCATTGGTTGTATTACCTGGAGATGTAAGAGAATTGATACGTCGGCTTCCGGATAATACCTTTCAATGTGTGGTCACATCGCCTCCCTACTGGGGCGTAAGAGACTATGGTATGGAAAACCAAATCGGAGCAGAGCCAGATTTGCACCTCTACATTAAAAGCCTTGTTGATATCTTTAGAGAAGTTCGTAGAGTCCTAAAGCCTGATGGAACATTTTGGCTTAACATCGGGAACACTTATACATCGGGTGGTCGAAAATGGAGAGATGCCGATGATAAGAACAAGGGGAGAGCGATGTCTTATCGGCCACCAACGCCACCAGGCCTAAAGAAAAAAGATCTTATTGGCATAGCCTGGTTGCTCGCCCTCGAATGCCAAAAAGACGGGTGGTTTTTGCGCAACGATATCATTTGGTATAAACCCAATTGTCAACCTGAAAGTGTTAAGGATCGATTTACCGTTGCCCATGAGTATATGTTCTTATTTACGAAATCAGAGCGGTATTATTTCAATCAAGAGGCCATTAAGGAACAAACAGCAAACGGCAATGGGTTAAAGAATAAAAGAACAGTTTGGTCGATAAATACTGAGCCTTGCCCTGAAGCCCACTTTGCAGTCTTTCCACGTGCGCTCGTGAGGCCATGTATGCTGTCTGGCAGTCGAGTTGACGACCTCGTTCTTGATCCATTCTATGGGGTCGGAACGGTTGGAATAGTAGCAAAGGAACTAGGGCGGCGCTGTGTTGGGATTGAACTAAAGGACGAATATGTAGCTATTGCCAATCGGCGAACTAATGCAGTCCAGGCTACCCTTAGTCCTGAGGAATAAGAAACTCCCAAACCGCATGAACCTTGCAATATGCCTTTCGCAGATTCTTTATTTGCAGTTTTCGCTCACTACCACCATCGAAATACAAATCGAAAAGAGCGCCTCCATCTTGGTCGCATACGTAACAATATCCAGGCTTAGGAAATTGTTTGCTACTAACCATCATTTCCAGCTTCCCAGCTTGTGCTCTTAAGAGAATTTGCTTAGGTATTTCGACAAGCTCATATTTCCATTGTGGGCCTTTTAAAAGGGAACGAAGGCTTAAAATTCTGTCATAGCTCTTCAAATGAGAAAGGAACTGATTGCGTAAGCCTTCGAGATCAGCGGGGTTATCACCCCAATGTCCTTTTCCGAGTTCCATAAACTTGCTGATCCAAAGGGCTTCTTCTCTTATCCCCTTATCAGCCTGGGTCTTGAGCGAGAGCTTAACCCCGTCAACAGTAATATCATGACCAGGATTGGTCTTTGGCGCAAGAATGGCCTTATGCCCATCCATATTCAGAACCTTAACTAAGACATGCTCAAATTTATCCTTAGTAAAAGGTTCCGATGAGAAACTATGATGCACACGGATTGCATCCCCAAAGTTCTGTAAGGTTATCGTATCGAATATATCCGATTCGTTTAGAGTATATTCATGTTCAGCGCTAAAAACGGTAATAACACGTTGTAGCCAGTGTAGTTGGCCAGTAGTTAATTCTGGAATGGTACGTATTAGCGACTCTACAAGCCGCAACTTATCATCAGTCATATTGTCTCGAAGATCAATTCCGTTTTTACCTTACGGTTAGCACCACTCTATCCGTTTGATTGGAACTTATCAAGTAAGGGCGATTGCTCGTCTTGTGTGCTTCAACCGCGTCAAAATGACTTCGGCTATTGCATTTAATCTATAGGGGTCGAGGCTAAATCTCATTCTCAAAATCTGTGGCACAGTTAAAACGGCATACATCTGCAATGCTCACAGCATGAGTGCCTTGTTGCCGTGGTCGAGTGCATGTAGATGTAACCAGGAAGTAGAAAAGACTACATTTTATGATTGCCTAGGCTTCTTAAATAGGTGTGATACGCTCGCTTTTCCTCTTTTGTAAGATCGGCAACAATGCGCTTGCCTGTCGCCAAATCCTCGCCAACAGCTTTTCCGTGCTTAAGGATTTCTTCCAGTGTCGTTATGTTTACTATCCCATGACCTCCGAATATACGAATAGGCATATATACCACCTATGGGGGGGGTAGTATAAACGAACATGTGTTTGGTGTTAAGAGGCCGTTAAAACGTTTAGTATATGAATTAGATAATAATTCATAGGGGGTCTACCGATGGATGCTATACAATTAGCCACCATCTTCGGTTCTGCTCAAATTGTGGTAAAGATTCTAGGGCCAACTGCAGACTATCTAGGGGAGGGAATAAAGGGTTGGGCTGAGAAGAGAGCTGGCAACGTGGAAAGAATCTTCTCTATCGCCGAGAAGAAGCTCGGTGATAGGATCGACCAGGACGAGTCAGTTCCCCCTAAGGTACTTAAATCCATCTTGGATGATGGCTCCTTTTCCGAGGACCCCCTAGCTGCCGAATACTTCGGAGGGGTACTTGCTTCATCGAGAAGTGGGATTCCTCGTGACGATAGAGGCGTTGGTAAGGCTGCGCTTGTTACCCGACTCTCTACCTACCAAATTAGGGCGCACTTTATCTTCTACAAAATCGTCAAGAAGCTATATGATGGAAGCAGTTATAATATTGGCGATGCCCGCATAGGTCTGCAATGGGAATTTTTATTCCCGTTGATGTGTTTGATGCGGCAATGGACTACAATGAGGAGGAATTTGCTCGCGGTAATGCCATAACGCAACATATTTTGATTGGTTTATCACATGAGGGCCTTATCGAAAGCTTATTCGAAGCAGGGCCTGTTGAAAAGATAAAATTAAGTTATGAAAGTGCGCCTAAGGACGGGTTGATTTTTCACCCTTCAGTTTTAGGTTGCGAACTCTTTTTATGGGTTCATGGTCAGCCCAACGTTACCCTGCCAGAGTTCCTTAGTCCTTCGATAGTTCTCGAAAGCGTGACAGATATAAACATTCCAGGAGGGTATAGCAGGAGTTCAGTTCGGCTAGCACCACAATAATTGAACCCTAGACCTTGTTAAAAATATCAGCCACAATTTAACGGGGTATGAGCTATTCTGTGTGCGTGCTCGATTTAATGACCTCAGGTGCTTTACGACCAGGAAAAGCAATAATCTATCGTGTCGTTCTCATCCTCGCAAGTAAATCCTCTTCGCTCTTGCATCCGCTTACATCAACCCCAGCAGCTAGCATAAACCGAACAGCAGCCCTAACCAGCTCAGTATTAGCTAGCTTTTTGTCGCCTGTGATTTTAGCCTTAAGACTAAGGCTCTCAAGGCACAAGGCCCTTTAACGTGGCTGGTGGCATAGTTGATTGGTACTCTAAGGTAATCTGATTTGCTGTCCGTAGCAAGCTCTCCTTTTACATATTTGTGCTTTTATCCTACAAGGCTGATGAATAATCCTTCTTCAATTAATGCTAATCAATAATGGCTGCCAAAAAATGGAGTAGTGCCCAGAAGATTAGTGTGGCAATCGGCAACAGAGTAAGTTAAGCCACACTCTAAATGATACATCGCATTGTCATTAATAAGCTTTTACCACGAGATAGGCCAAGTTTGCGAATGCCTTACATGGTTTTTATCTTGCCAATGGGTCATAATCCTAATATTTCTTAGTGGTATTCGCTCGGATGGAGTGAACCCCTTGTACCGGACAAAAAGATAAGACACTCTTGAACTAGGAAGGAGTATCTTAATGTCCGGCAGTAAACGAAAATTTAGTCCAGAATTTAAATTACAAGTT
>MNWT01000004.1 GCA_001872735.1 Verrucomicrobia bacterium CG1_02_43_26
CCTCACCTTATCATCACACCTCAAGACCTCACAAAGGCGCTCAATAATACATTCACAACATACGGCATGGGTTTACTTACAACAGATCTTTCCAAGCTCGCGCAACAGTTCATCGATCTGGTTACAACAATTACAACCGCTCACGAAAAAGATAAGCAATATACGGTTGATGCATATATAAACACAGACTTCTACCAATCAGCTTCCAATAGTCATCTCATCCTCAACCCGGATGTGAACGAGTTTAACTTGGACAACTTGACGAGTGCTCTGGGAGTAACGGTTGCGTTGGCCTCATTATGCTCATCTGTAAAAAATTTAGAAAACGAATCTGCCAATATCAATGAGAATGATGAGGATTACTCGGAAATGGACCATACCCTCTCAACCTATGAAATTGTAACCGAAATTTGCAAGCAGTACTCTAAACTCCTCGATAGTGAAGATAAAATATCATTTAATGCAAAAAAATCCATCAATGAGGTGGTTACTCAAATCATAGAATTAGAAACACAAGCTTCCTCCCAGGATCTTAGTAAACTCTTATTTACCCTCATTGCGTTTATTATATTAGGCATTGGGCTCATGGCTCACTAATCCGCTACTTTAATGTATTTTAACCTCTTTTCGGGCTTGTTTTCCACAAACAAGCCCGTTTCTTTACTTTTATGCCCCTAATCGAGCTTTTCCGCTTTACGCTGCCCATCCCCCCCCTTATCATAAATCCTGTTAACGCTTAAATTTACTTTTATGACTGATTCCAGTACATTAGACGAAAGTCCTACCAATATGAAATCCGACAACTCAACATACGATGCTTCTAAAATCCAAAAGCTGGAAGGCTTAGAGGGTGTACGCAAACGCCCTGATATGTATATCGGAGATACTAATGAACGGGGTCTCCACCACTGCGTATTTGAAATCGTGGACAATTCCATTGACGAAGCGCTCGCAGCTTTCTGTAATGAAATCACCGTCACTATCCACGTAAATGGCTCTTGCTCCGTAGAGGACAATGGCCGTGGTATCCCCGTAGATATCCACCCTAAATACAATATCCCTGCCTTAGAATTGGTGATGACAAACCTCCACGCCGGGGGTAAATTCGGCAAGGGTGCCTATCAAGTATCTGGTGGTCTTCATGGTGTAGGTGCCAAGTGCGTAAATGCTGTTTCTGAAGACTTTAGTGTTGAGGTCGCCCGTGATGGTAATCTCTACCGCATGGAGTTCTCTCAGGGTAAAACGACTAAAAAGATGCACATCATCTGCCAAACAAAAAAAACGGGTACCAAAATCACTTTTTTACCGGACCCCGAAATCTTCCAAACTACCCGCGAATTTAAATACGATATCCTCGCCAAGCGTCTTCGTGAACTCGCTTTCCTAAACCCAGGCATCACCATTCACCTCTCAGACGAGCGGATCGAAAAGGCCGAGCTCTTCAAGTTCGAAAAGGGTATCGCGGAATATGTAGCTTTCTTAAATCGTAATAAAACGGTATTACACGACACTCCTCTCTATTTCACCGGCGAAGAACTCGCTAATCCCGAAAAAGAGGATAGTAAGATCATTGTCGATGTCGCGTTACAATACAACGATACCTACAACGACCAAATTTACGCCTACGCAAACTCCATTTTCAATATCGAGGGCGGTACCCACCTCTCCGGTTTCCGCACCGCTTTAACGCGTGTTATTAATAACTACGCCAAAGCCAATAATATTGTTAAGGAAAAAGATCCCGCACTCACCGGTGACGATGTTCGCGAGGGTATTACCGCTGTTATTTCCGTAAAAGTACCTGAACCGCGTTTCGAAGGGCAAACCAAAACAAAGCTCTCCAATGGCGAGGTCGATGGTATTGTGCAGCGCATTGTAGGCGATCACTTAAAGTATGTTTTTGAAACACAGCCTGCGATCGCAAAACGCATTATTGAAAAGAGTTTAAACGCGGCTCGTGCCAGAGAAGCAGCTCGTAAGGCTCGCGAAACAGTTCGTAAGGGCGCTTTGTACGGTGGTGGCCTCCCGGGTAAACTGGCAGACTGTTCTGAAAAAGCTCCCGAGTTGTGCGAAGTTTATATCGTTGAGGGTGATTCCGCAGGCGGTTCCGCAAAACAGGGTCGTGACCGTCGTTACCAAGCCATTCTCCCCATTAGAGGTAAATTGCTAAACGTTGAAAAAGCTCGTCTCGACAAAGTTTTAAACAGCCAAGAAATTCGTAACATTATTACCGCAGTCGGTACCGGTATCGGCGAAACCGGCGATGGCGCTTTCGATGTCACCAAAAGTCGTTATCATAAAATCATTATTATGACAGATGCCGATGTCGACGGTTCCCACATCCGTACGCTCTTGTTGACTTTCTTGTTCCGCCAAATGCGTGGTCTCGTTGAAGCCGGTTATGTCTATATCGCACAACCTCCTCTCTATAAGATCAAGCGCAAACGCCGCGAGCAATACGTGGATAACGATCAAGATCTCAACCGTATTCTCCTCGAGCTCGGCACAGAGGATGTCACTTTAATTCGTGAACGCGATAATCGCCAATTCCAGGGCGTCCAGATAGATAAAATCGTAGAGCCACTTGCTCGCCTGGAGAATCTGGGTCGCGGTGTCACTCGCTATGGTTGTTCTCTATTCACTTACCTAGACAAACATCATCCGGACACACATGCCCTCCCTCAATACATCGCGCGTATCCGTACGGGTAATGAGGAGGAATACCGTTTCTTGTTTGATGATGATGAGCGTTCTCGCTTCTATGTCGAATACGGCCTAACAGCAGACATGTACGAAACGTCTTCTACCAGAGAGGTCGATTATAACGGCCAAAAGGTCCAACAGCGCATTTCTGTAAACGAGATCTTCGAGTCTTCGCAGATCAGTAAGATCATCAAAGAACTCAGTACTCTCGGCCTGGATATCAATCAATTTACGCCATCGGAAATGCCTCGCTACAAGCTCATCGAAAACATGGGCCAGAAGAACGAAAATATCATTCCGCTTTTCTCCATCATCGAGGCAATTGAACAAATTCGGGCGCTTGGTCGTAGAGGTCTCACCATCCAGCGTTACAAGGGTCTTGGGGAAATGAACCCCAAACAGCTCTTCGAAACCACGATGGATCCGGAAAAACGTCGCCTCCTCAAGGTGTCTATCGATGATGCCGCAGACGCAGACGCCATGTTCACTATGCTCATGGGGGACGATGTTCCTTCCCGTCGTGCTTTCATCGAGGATAACGCGCTTAATACGTCCTATCTCGATGTCTAATTATATCAATTTAAATATTAAATAACTTTTCCCATGTACACCGAAAACGAAAAACTCATTTCAACAAACATCACGGAAATCATGAAAACCGCGTACATCGATTATTCGATGTCCGTGATCGTCAGTCGCGCGCTTCCTGACGCCAGAGACGGTTTTAAGCCAGTACAGCGTCGTATCCTCTACGCCATGTTCCGTGAAGGCCTCCTCCACAACCGTCCTTTTGATAAATGTGCCGGTGTTGTCGGGGAAGTTCTTAAGAATTACCACCCGCATAGTGACACCGCTGTCTACGACACGCTTGTCCGTATGGCTCAAAACTGGGTCATGCGCTACCCTATCATAGATCCTCAAGGTAACTTCGGTTCTATCGATGGTGACCCACCCGCAGCTTATCGTTATACCGAGTGTCGCCTCAACGCCATTGCCGAAACGCTTCTCAATGATATCGATGAGGGTACGGTTGACTTTGTTCCTAACTACAAGGAAAGCACTGTAGAACCTTCCGTCCTTCCGTCCGCTCTACCAAACCTTCTTCTGAACGGTTCCACAGGTATCGCCGTCGGTATGACGACAAACATTCCTCCGCACAATCTAGGGGAGCTCATCGATGCCACAATCGCGGTTATTAATAACCCAAGCATCGCTGTCAGTGAGCTTATTAAATACATCCCGGGTCCGGACTTTCCTACAGGCGGTACAATTGCCGGCCGTGATGGTATTAAGAAGTATTTAACAACCGGTCGTGGTATCGTTCGCATTAAAGGCACGGTCCATTCCGAAGAGATAAAAAATGGTAAGGAACAACTCGTCATCACAGAGATCCCTTACGCAGTCAATCGTGCCGGTCTCGTCACAAAAATTGCAGAGCTCGTTCAAGCCAAAGTCATCGATGAAATCAGTGACTTGCGTGATGAATCAGATGAAAATACCCGTATCGTCATCGAGCTCAAGCGCGGTGCCGTTCCTCGTGTTCTGATCAACAAGCTTTACAAACACACGCCTCTCGAAAGCTCTTTCGGGGTCATCCTTCTTGCTTTGGATAAACGCATGCCCAAGCAAATGAACATCAAGGAAATGATTCTCTGTTACGTTGAGCACCGCAGAGAAGTCATTTACCGCCGCACGCAATATCGTAAGCAAAAGGCGGAAGCACGTGCCCACTTACTCGAAGGCTACAAAATCGCCTTGGATAACTTGGATGACTTCGTGCGCATCATCAAGGCGGCGCAAAATAGAGAAGAGGCACGCCTCAAGTTGATGGAGAAATATCCTCTCAGCCAAACACAGGCAAATGCCATTCTCGAAATGCGTCTGTACCAATTAACGGGCCTTGAACGTGAAAAAATCGAGAAGGAACACCAAGAGTTGATGAAAATTATCGAGGAATACAATGCTATCCTCGAAAATGAGGCCATCTTGTTGAAGGTTATTTTGGACGAACTTAAGGAACTGCGTGAAAAGTACAATACCCCGCGTCGCACAAAAATCGTGGACGCTGAGGGCGAATTCTGCATCGAAGATGTCATCGCAAACGAGGGTTGTATCATCACTGTCTCCCATAAGGGCTTTATTAAAAGAACTTCCGTCAGCTCTTACCGTTCTCAAAAACGGGGCGGCAAGGGTGTCATCGGCACAGGTCATTATGATGATGACTTTATTATCCACCTCTTCACGGCTAGCACCCACGATTACATCATGTTCTTCATGAGCAATGGTCGCGTCTATGTTGAAAAGGTATACGAGATCCCAGAGGGTTCTCGCACCGCTAAGGGTCGCTCTATTTCAAATGTCCTGGAACTTCAAAAGGATGAAACAGTCGCGGCAATGATCTGTATCAAAGAGTTCACAGAGGACAATCACCTCGTCATGGCAACACGCAAGGGTGTCGTTAAAAAGACAAATCTAAACGACTACGCAAACTTCCGTCGTGGTGGTATCATCGGCATCAACATCGATGAGGATGACGAGCTCGTAAACGTAAAGCTCACTCACGGTCATGATGAACTTGTCATGATCACCCAAAAGGGTATGTCCATCCGTTTCTCCGAAGAACAATTACGCGACCAGGGTCGTGCCACTCGCGGCGTACGTGGTATCTCATTAAAAGAGGGCGATTGCGTTAAAGCAATGGAGGTCGTTGAAGGGGAAACCACGCTTCTCGTCGCCAGCGCAAAGGGTCAGGGTAAACGAACCGACTACGATGCCTATCGCTCGCAAAAGCGTGGCGGTAGCGGTATCATTGCGATCAAAGCAGATGAGGTTGCCGGCGCGTTAAGTGTTCGCGAGGATGATGAGATCATGCTCTTCACCCACTCTGGTCAAGCTATCCGCACTCCGGTCAAGGGTATCCGCTCAATCGGTCGCACCACTCAAGGGGTTCGCCTGGTAAACCTTGCTGAGGATGATTACTTAGTCGGCATCTCCCGCGTCATCGAAACAAAGGAAGATGAGGCTTAATCTTTAAAACACACTATCTCGTTACTTGTTACCCCCCTCTCTCCCCTACCTTATACAATGAAAAGCGCTAACACCCTATTAGTCTTCTTCTTGTATCTGCTATTTCAATACACGTGCAGTGGAGCACTGCCTACCGGCATCAAGCATTACAACTTCGAGTTCACGGTTGCCAACAATACCTCAAAGAAAATCAGCTTCGATCTCAAAGATCTCAACGCCGGAAGGAGTTCCCCGCAGATCATTGATCCTTATAAAACGGTCTCCTATCAATACAAGCGCCCCCTCATTAAGGAAGCTTTTGATTTCAAAATAGCACCCTACGCCCCCAAAAACGCGACATTCAAGACTACGGCCTCCTATACCCTCTCCTGCCAGTGCCTCCAAAAGCGCACCCAATTAAAGCCTTTAACGTTCGCTTCCCCAGCAAACCTCCTCACATTCTTCAATAAAAATCAGGAGAAGGTAAACCCTTTCCGGGTAGGCGTGAATATTGTGGTGAAGTAAATCGCTTTATTATTCGTAGCGCGTCCACATGCGCAGGATCTTTACGGTCTTCTCCTCCTCCAACACTTGATAAACGATTCTGTGTTGAATGTTTATTCGTCTTGAAAAAGCGCCTTTCAAACGCCCTTTAAGGGCTTCATATCCAGGGGGATTAGCCCAAGGATTTATCTCAAGTAATTCCAGAATTTCTTGAGCTTTCTCCTTTAGATTACTAGCCTTAACTTTTTTCGCATCACGCTTAGCCGAAGGCGTAAAAAGCAATTTGTATTTCATGTGTACCGTAATGCAAGCTATTCCTCACTCATTCCCTATAAGACGCATGAAGTGAATCGATATCTATTTTACCAGTCTAACGTTTCAGAGCATTTTTCAGTAGTAGTCTTCATCCCTTCAATAATGGATTTAGCCATCCCAGGTATATTCTCCAAAAATAAAGTTTCTTGTAAACTATCCCAATCTTCTTTGCTCACAAGCACAGCACTCTCGTTTTTCCCTTTTCCCTTGATTATAACAGCTTTGTGGGTTTTATTCACTGATTTAACAAGGTTAAAAATCTGCTTTCTTGCTTCTGTAACATTTACAATGTCTTCCATAACCTAAATGTACGCTAAAACGTACGCTTTGTCAATGCATTCTTTTAGAATGTCCGCACAATCATCCGATTCACGATATCATTTTTGTTGATAGTACCGCTCTCTCAGTGCTTCCATTTTATTTGCGGTTTCTATTCCCGCCACAGGTAAGCCGTCTGGATTAAGTAAGCCGATTTGAACGAGAACACTCGCTTGATCCCAATAAATATGCTCATGCGCCACCTTGCCTTGGTCAAACCCAACGATAACAATCAATGGAATTTCAACGCGCTTACCCGTGGGTGGAATATTCGGAAGCATCCAACCAATTTCAGTGTCGTGCGTGAACTTAAAAATAATTTCATCCACGAGCTGGTGTTCGTCTATGGTACGAGAAATAACGGTCATCTCAGTATCGGATGGAAAAAATTTCCCTTCAGGAATTAAGCTACCATAAAACTGTTTAACGCCTGCTAAACCTTCACCGCAAATTAAGGTCGGAATGTTGTTAATGTGCGGATCAGGCGTCATCGTTGCCAACGTTGTTTCCAAATCTTTATTCAGTTCGGCATTAACGTGCTTGTCAAAAGCATCCACGAGGGCTTGTTTAGCTGGGGTAAGTGTCATAGGTAAGTGTCCTCTTTGTGTTCTATAGAAGTGAAGCGTTACCAAGATGTCAAATAATATATCGGCTAATCATATTTTTGCTTATGCATTTTTTCAACGCGTTCATGCTTACTTGTATCCTATTAATGAATACAACTCTATGTTTATTCAGATTCCTCACAAAACATAAAGCATGAAAATCAAATACAAAATAAAATCTCAAATCAGTTAATTTTTTAGTGAATCTTCACATTCCAAGCTCCAAATTTCTTATTTTACTTGAGTTTCCTGTAGCAATATCAGGGGATCCCCACTAAAGCCATCTATGCGCCCGAATCCACCGCCTGTTTCAGATCGTGATCGCAAAACTTCATCTTGATTGCAAAAAAGTGCTCATTCGTTCACCTATTCCTGTCCTTGTTTGTTTCAGGTGAAACAAACCCCGCATTTTATGCCTAAAAAATGGAGTAAAAATGGATAAAAAATGATCATTTTGTATCGCATTCGATTGCAATTCGTTTGTATAAAATACTAAAAAATAAAGAATAAAATATTACGCATAATCAGTTTTTCCGGCAGGGTGCTCAGAGCCAATTTCATAAAATGTCCCGGAAAAAGGTGCTCTTTTGATCACTTTTTCATTCTCAAGTTTGTTTCAGGTGAAACAAACGCGCCCTCATAATTATAAGAAATGATGACTTTATAGTGAAACCCGCGGCCCAAAATAAAAAAACGGAGATACTAAAAAATAGCGAACTTATAGCTAGCTTTTGCTCGTTGCAAAAACAGGCGTTTTGCGCTCCCTGTAAGTCAACAAAATCAACATGAGTGAACTCGCAAATATAACACTTGCTCCCAAGATCGTGTTCCAGGAAAACGCTTCGCTAAAAATGACCATGCCCGCCACAGAGGCAAAGATAAGGCGGCTAAAGCTAAAGGGCATCAACAGCGTCAAGGGTGCCAAGCGGTAGGCGTTAAACAATGCCATCAGGTTCAGGATAAACAGGACTCCTATCATACCGGCTCCCATCCACTCCTGTAGGGTCGGTGCGCTCCACTCGATCAACGCAAAGGGTGCTGCAAAGATAAAGTGTAATACCAGTACATAAAAGGCCTGCACGGGGGCTTTCTCCCTCACGGTCTGCATCTTGGTCACTAAATCATAGGTTGCCCAAATCAAAGCATTAATCAGCGCTAGCATACTTCCTAACAACAGGGTGCTCATCTCAGGCCGCACGATCATCAAGGCGCCTAAGAACCCCGCAATTAAGGCTACGACATGACGTTTGCGCAATTGTTCCTTAAGGACCATGATCGCCAAAATGGTTGTAAACAAAGGGGTTGTGTAGCTCAATGCGGTCGCGTACGCAATCGGCAAAAGCGTCAAAACATGAAACCATAAGGTCATGCCGGCTACTCCCAGTGCCCCAAGCGCTAAATAATGCGGCCAAACTCGTCTATCCGGCAGCGGGTAGCCTTTATAAAGCATAAAGGGCAACATGATCGCGCAGGAAATTCCTATGCTCATAAAAAAAAGCTGAAATACGCTTGCAGACGACAATACAGAGCGTGCTACAATCGATATCAACGTAAAACAAACGCAATTTAATATTTTAAATCCTATCCCAAAAATGGGCTTCTGTATCTTGCCTTCTATCATATTAAGAACGATCAACAGGTAAATAATATATACAATCCAATTCCTTGTCCATACTTTAATCCCCCCTTGGCGGCTGATGCTGTGCCTCTGCCTGCAATCCACAACACCCGCTCAACCATAGTTTTATCCTTGCTCCTACACAAGTTTGGTTTTAAAACAAAAGAAACAACACCTCTCGTTATGAAAAAAATACGCCCTCTAATTATCCTTATTACCAGTCTGCAGCTCTTTGCTTGCCCCATACTGCTCGCCAATGCCAAAAACGGCAAGAAACCCGACCAGGAAGCTAAATGGGAAACATCGGGCAGAGTAGAAGGTGACACCCATTTCGGACCCACAAAATGCAGTGATGGTTGGTTCCCGGGAATGACTGTCTACGGTTCTCTGGAAATGGAAAATGTCCTTGTACGGGGCGCATTAAACGTAAGCGGCCGGGTGAAATTAAGAAATGTAGAGGTCGAAAAGAGTATTCTCGTATCCGGCTCCCTTAGAGCAAGCGATTTATATGTCCGTGAAGATGTTCAAATCCAGGGCAACACCGAGTTACGCGAGGTCACCATAGATGGCTCCCTGGACGTTAAAGGCAATACGTCCATGAGGGAAATTAATGTGTCAAAAAACCTCAACGCTTTTGGCCCGCTTGATGCCAAGGACTTCGTTATCCAAGGCCCTACTAAACTCAACGGCAACATTGATTGTAAAAACGGCCTCTTTCAAGGAGAATTGGACATCAGTGGCTCATTCCAAGCCAAAGATACCTTTTTCGAGAAACCCATTCAAATCAACAGCATGTTCATCAAGCTGATCGATGTGCAAACAAAAGACATCACCCTCCAAGACACGGGATCCAGCAAACCACAAGTTGTCAAAATTCTCGGTAAAAGCCTTATCGAAGGCAATATTACCTTTAATAACACCGTCCAGGGAAATATGGTAGAAATAGACAAAGACTCCCGCATCACTGGAATAATCGTCAACGGTGACCTCAAATTGAATAAATCTAACCGGTAAACCCAGCGTTTTTCGCCTTCCACTCATATTATCTTACTTTTAAAAAGGAATTAACCCCAACCCCAAACAGATCATGAAAACAAAACCCACAATCATTACCATTCTTGCCGCATTAATGCTCGGCCTCACGCCCACCCTTTTGACAGCAAATGAGAATAATCAAAACCAAGAGGCTAGATGGGAAACCTACGGTCCCATGGAGAACAGCACCCACTTCGGACCCTCAAAATTCAATAATGGCTGGCTACTAGATACGATAGTCTACGGTTCCCTGGAAATGAAAAATGTAGTCGTACAGGGCAATCTGACTGTGACAGGCTTAACCAAAATAAAAGACAGTGAAATCCAAAGAAGTCTCATGGTATACGGAACCCTTATGGCCAGAGATTTATTTGTTAAGGGAACCATTAGCGTCCAAGGCAAAACTAAAATTAGAGAAGCCACAATCAACGGATCATTAGATGCTAAAGGCAAAACATATATTGAGGAAATCAGCATTGGCCAGGACTTAAACGTTTTCGGCCCGCTTGAAGCAGAAAAGATCATTATACAAGGCCATTCCTCACTACAAGGAAACACTGAGTGCAAAGAATCTACATTCCAAGGCCCGGTAACCGTGAATGGCTTATTCCTGGTCAAAGATTCCATCTTTAAACAATCATTAAGCGCTCAAGCAGAATTAGTTGAACTTGATAATTGCCAAACACAAGATATTACGGTGGCAGACAATAATTCCGGCAAACCTCAGATCGTCAAACTCAAAGGCAACAGCCTTATACAAGGCAACATAACCTTCACTAACAAAGTACAAGGTAATGTAGTAGAAATAGGAAAAAATACACAGTTATCCGGAAGGGTGATCAACGGAGAGCTCCAAAAGCACTAGTCTTTATACAGAACTTATAGTGAATTCACCCTCTTCCAGTAACCAACCCCCTAAACCCATCTATTTCAACCGCGAGCTATCCTGGCTAGCCTTCAACCAACGCGTCCTCCAGCAGGCCTACTCCCCGGAATACCCTCTATTAGAGAGGATGCGTTACCTTTCATTCGTGAGCACGAATCTTGATGAGTTCTTCGAGATTCGTGTATCCGGATTAATCCAACAGGTGGACTCTGGAGCATCCTATAAAAGCATAGACGGCTTAGATGCTAAGCAACAACTCCATGCCATAATCGAAACAACCAACAAACTCGTATCCGAGCAGTACGAGTGCTGGGAAAGAGCACTAGCCCCCGCCCTAAAAGAGGAGGGCATTGTCTTTAAGACCAATAAGGATTTCACCCCCAAAGAGCTCAGCTGGCTGGAAACTTACTTTGAAAAACAGATCTACCCTGTCCTAACCCCTTTAGCAATTGATCCCGCGCATCCCTTTCCTCAATTGATCAACAAGGGGCTCAATATTCTGGCTTGGCTCTCTAACCCCGCTACCGAGGAACGGGAGAGGATTATGGCAGTGATCCCAGTCCCTAGGATCCTTCCAAGAGTGATTCATATCGAAGAGACAAGTAGTTATGTTTTTTTAAGTGACATTTTAAGAGCCTTTGCCGATCGCCTTTTCCCGGGATACACAGTGGAGGGGGCTTGGGAATTCAGAATCACTCGCAATAGTGATTTGTACTTTGACGAAGAGGAAGTGGAGAATTTGCTCCAGAAGATTGAAGAAGAGCTTTACAAGATCCGTCGTGGAGCGGCCGTTCGATTAGAGATTCGTAGGGACGTGGATGATGGCTTTCTTGAGCAACTTTTAAGGGCAATTCATTTACAGAAGGAATATGTTTTTCGGATCAATGGACCGCTTAATCTCATGCGGCTTTTTAGCGCATATGATATGATTGATCGGCCGGATCTTAAATTCCCAGCTTTCACTCCCTATCTGCCTGCTGTGCTGGCCAACGCTGAGGTTATATTTTCCGCAATCGCTAAGGAAGATATACTACTACACCATCCCTACGAATCGTTTGCTCCCGTTATAGACTTTGTGCAACAGGCTGCTAGAGACCCTCAGGTGTTTGCAATCAAGCAGACACTGTACCGAACGAGCGGTGGCTCCCCTATTGTTGAGGCACTTAAGGAGGCTTCGCGTAACGGGAAACAGGTTACAGTGCTTGTGGAACTGAAGGCTCGGTTCGATGAGGCAAATAATATTTCCTGGGCGCGACAACTCGAAGAAGTAGGAGTACATGTTGTGTATGGCCTTGTTGGATTGAAAACGCATTGCAAATGCTGTTTAGTGGTGCGTAGAGAGGGCAATGATTTAGTGCGTTACGCGCACTTAGGCACAGGGAATTACAATGTGAAAACGGCTCGTTCCTACACGGATTTGAGCCTTTTGACGGCTCGGCAGGAGATTACTGATGAGGTTGCTGATTTATTTAATACCCTAACTGGGTTCGCATTGGCTCCTTATTTTCAGAAGTTGATTGTTTCGCCCTTTAATTATCACCGTCTGATGCAAGAGTATATTAAGGTGGAGACGGAGAATGCCATAGAGGGCAAGCCTGCCAGAATTGTCATTAAGATCAATAGCTTATCTGATAGGGAAACAATAGACAATCTGTATTTGGCTTCTCAGGCTGGTGTTCAGGTTGAGTTAATTATTCGCGGGATATGTTGTCTTGTCCCGGGAGTAAAGGGATTGAGTGAGAATATTACTGTGCGCAGCATATTGGGCCGATTTCTGGAGCATAGTCGGATATATTATTTCGAGAATGCGGATAGAGACCCGAGGCTATACGTCGGGAGCGGGGATTGGATGCCTCGTAATTTCTTCAGGCGGATTGAAGCAATTTTCCCAATAGATAACCAGAAGTTGAAGCACAGAATTATTGATCACTATCTGTTTCCCGTACTGAAGGACAATGTGAAGGCACAGGTTTTGCAAGGCGATCTTTCTTATGAGGATGTTCAACGGAAGGAAGGCGACCAAGCGTTTTCCATACAGAAGCATTTGTTAGAGCAAGCGCTGCTGGATTCTCAGAAACCTTCAACTGAATAGAGAGCTATTGGCGATTTTTGAAATTTATCCCCTTTTGTGTTATTCCCCAAAGAAAAGCACTTCTTAGAATACTAAAACGATAACGATGGCGATAAATAACAAGGAAGCACCGATGGTCCTGCGGATCATGGTTTTTGCGCCGTGCGCACGCTCGTCATTTGCCCACCAGTGGCCGAGGAACCAGACAAGCAGGATGCTCCAAAAGCCCCGGGAAGCGTAGGCAATGTTTGCCAAAACCGCATTACCAGACTGGCTAATTCCTGTGAAAAGAAGCATGGCTTGAACACCGAGGAGTGCTCCTCCAGTAATAGTGTACTTCCAGGATCCTTTGGGGAGCATGGTGAGTGGTCGTTTAAAAAAAGGGATTAGCAAAAAGGAGAGTGTCGCTTGGATCATAACCATGAAGACAATGAAAGGTGTCTTACCAAAAAGGTGTGCTTCTTTGGCCATGGTAACTTCACTGGACGCAAATAGGAAACTACATAAGAGGGCATAAAAAACTCCTTTTATGGCGAGATGCCCCTTAAATCCGCTTGAAAAGCCAAGAATAAAGACAGCTACCGTTGTAATGGCAGCACCTAGCCACCAGCTAAAGGGAATCGGCATTCCTATAAGAATAACAGATAATATTGCTGCAAAGAGAGCCTTGCTGCCCATTAGAGGCGTCAGGAAAGAAACATGCATGGCTCGTATGGCCATGATGCGAAATATTGAGCCAAGGAAAACAGCTACCCCTGCTTCCAGTAAACCCGGCCAGCGAGACCAGTCTAGCACCTCATGATCAATCAATAAGAGCGGCGAAAAGACGACCACGAACATCAGGTTCGAGATAAAAAGGACACGTGTGAGACCAATCCCAGAAGGCGTAGTTGCTTGTTTTAGCGTAAGCGCTGCCATGGAGTATACTAGGCCGGCTGTTAACGGTAAAAAAAACGCAAAAAACATAATAACGACCATTATCCGCTATGATGGGAGTTTTTGACAGGAAAAAATTCGGCAGGGATACTTCGAAGTGAATATTAGCCCATAGATTTTGGGATTGTATGATGGGGTTTTGCTTTCTATTGTATTGGGGAATAATATTCAACTTTTAGGAGGGTTGTATCTTTTATGGAACTTAAAAATATAGAAAAGAAAACGTGCTGTAAAAAGCAGCAGAATGAAGAGGTCAAAACTAACAACGTGGGTACCTTCAATGAAAGGGCTATTCGATGGGTTAAGGATTTATCCAGAACAACTTTTCGGGTGGCGTGCGCTACGGTTATTGGCATTAATACTACAGCTGCTTTCCAGCCAGGGAATGAGTCAACTGAAAGAGCGTTGAATTTATTTTTCACAACTGCGTTCTATTCTGGAGCCTATTTACTAGAGAAGTATGTTGGAGATCGAAAGATCGCAAATGTAACTGATAATCACGACGGGAAAGAAAGCGCACAAAGTTGGTATAATCGCGTGAAATTTCCTGCGTTTGTGCTTAACTTTTTCACAACCAATGCGGCTAACAAGTTGCTTGGTGTTGTCGCAGGAATTTTGCTTTTGAAGGATTTTTATCTTCTTTTTGGCAGTATGCTAATTTCAGTATTTAGTTTTGCTTTTTGGACTTCAAGAGGGGTAACTCCTTGCGTAAACACTGGCTTTACAACACCTTGTAAGTGCTCCCACTAATAGCTATTGTAGTTTCAATTAAAAAAAACTCCAGCCGATTGAGCTGGAGTTTTTTGCATCTTAAATAAAGATTAATGCCGTTTTTTGACGAGTTGCTGAGCCACAGCGAAACGTGTAATCGATTCAAAGCGCTCGATTTCGGCAGCATCTGTTGATGGCTTTTTGCGGGCTTCGGCAAGGGCTTTTTCGGCTCTTGCTTGAGCTTCAACAGCGAGGGAAATATCTATCTCATGGACATCGATCGCAGCTTCTGTGAGTACAGATACCGTATTCCCCAGAACGCGTGCGAAACCTTTATCGACAGCCAAATACTGTTTACTGGCGTTATGATGGACAACGAGTTCGCCGGGTACAAGGTTACAGAGGAGCGGAACGTGCCCTTCGAGAATACCGATATCTCCCATTTCTGTGGGTAAAATAACGGTCTCTGCATCTCCAGAGTAGATTTTTCCAGCGGGTGTTACAATTTCCAGTATGATTGGCATTTTGAGAGCTCTCTCGTAATGTGTTTAAGCTACGGCTTCTTTTGTAGCGAGGACTTCGTCTATTGAGCCTTTCATGTAGAAGTCGTTTTCCGCGACGTCATCTAACTCACCATCGAGGATCATTTTGAAGCCACGAATGGTATCTGCTACAGGAACATATTTGCCAGGGAAACCGGTAAAAACTTCGGCTACGTGGAAGGGTTGAGAGAGGTACTTCTGGATACGACGCGCACGGAAGACCGTTTGCCTATCCTCTTCAGACAATTCATCGATACCCAAGATGGCAATAATGTCTTGGAGATCCTTATAGCGCTGGAGAACTTGCTGAACGCCACGCGCGACATTGAAGTGCTCTTCACCAACGATGTTTGGATCGAGGGCGTTTGAAGTAGACGATAGAGGATCCACAGCCGGGTAGATACCAAGCTCGGCGATACGACGTTCAAGAACGATAGTAGAGTCCAAGTGAGCAAAAGTATTAGCAGGAGCGGGATCTGTCAAATCGTCCGCTGGCACATAAACCGCCTGGAAGGAAGTGATAGAACCTTTCTTAGTAGATGTAATTCGTTCCTGCAGATCGCCCATTTCCTGGCTGAGAGTAGGTTGATAACCCACTGCGGAAGGGGAACGACCAAGAAGCGCGGACACTTCTGAACCAGCTTGAGAGAAACGGAAAATGTTGTCGATAAAGAGCAACACGTCCTGATTTTTCTCGTCGCGAAAATATTCAGCCATCGTGAGACCCGAGAGAGCGACACGCATACGAGCGCCAGGAGGCTCGTTCATTTGGCCGTAGACGAGGGCTACTTTTGATTTTGAAATATCATTTTGGTCGATAACGCCTGCATCGCTCATTTCGTGATAGAGGTCATTACCTTCACGAGAACGTTCCCCCACTCCAGCGAAAACGGAATAACCACCGTGCGCTTTAGCAATGTTATTAATAAGCTCCATGATGACCACGGTCTTGCCTACACCGGCTCCTCCGAAGGCACCTACTTTACCCCCTTTAATAAACGGGCAAATGAGGTCAATAACCTTGATCCCTGTTTCGAGGATGTTAGCGGATGTGTCTTGATCCATCAACGTGGGCGCAGGACGGTGAATAGGATAGCGCTCTTTGGTTTTGACCGGACCCTTATTGTCTACCGGATCACCTGTAACGTTAAAAATTCTGCCCAGAACTTCTTCGCCTACGGGAACAGAAATCGGAGCCCCTGTATCCATAACATCGATACCGCGAACTAGACCTTCAGTAGAGGACATCGCAACTGCGCGAACCATGCCGTCTCCGAGGTTTTGCTGGACTTCGAGAACGAGTTTATTTTTCTTGCCCGAAACGGTGAACTCGATCTCCAAGGCGTTATAGATCTCGGGAATCTTGTTTTTATCAAACTGGACATCGATAACGGGACCGATGACTTGAACGATTTTTCCTACATTACTCATAACGAAATTTTTGTGCGTGTTTTATTTTTAAAGTTAACGATTATGCGGCGCTGGCAGCGGCAATTTCTAATATTTCTTGCGTGATGGCAGCTTGCCTTGCTTTGTTGTATTGAAGACTAAGATCGTCTACCAGGTTCTTAGCATTATCGGTGGCGCTCTTCATGGCGACCATACGAGCGCTATGCTCTGAAGCTTTGGCTTCGAGAACCATTTGATAGATTTCTTGCTTCAAAAACATGTCAGGGAGAAGCTGAAGCATTGCATCAGCATTCGGCTCAAAGATCATGGCTCCGGAATCAGGCTGGGTAGGTTTTATGGTTTCTTCTCCAAAACGTTTGCGTAAGGCAGCCACCTCTTCATGTAAATCAGTCAAGGGAACAAGTTTTTCAATTGTTGGTGTCTGGATCAGCGTGTTAATAAATCGAGGAAAAATGACCTCGATGGTATCGATTTTTCCCTCTAAATAGGCTTTTAACATAAACTCAACCGCTGCTCGAATTTCAGCAAACTCAACGTGGTCAGAGACGGGGAAATCGGCTAGCAGATCGCGTTTTGTACGACTAATAAACAATTTTGCTTTTCTGCCAACAGTAACATAGCTCGCAGAATCTTTAACTTGCTCAATGATCATGCGAAATAGGTTAGCATTAAGGGATCCACACAAGCCTTTATCGGTTGAGACCACCAAGATACCTCTATTTTTGACCGTACGCTTATTGAGCAGCGGGTGCTCGATACTATCTGCGTTCGTAATGAGAGATTCCAGAATTTCTGCCAACATAAGAGAGTAAGCTCTCCCCTTTCTGGCCGTATTTTGAGCACGTTGCATCTTGGATGCCGCCACGAGCTGCATGGCTTTGGTGATCTTACCTGTATTTTTGACTGCCTTAATTCGGCGTAATATATCTCTGGTTCCGCTCATGTTATTGTAAAGACTTTAGACAACAAACGTGTTTTTCCAAGACTCGATGTTTGATTTGAGTTTCGTTTCGATTTCTGGAGTAATTTTACCACTAGACTCGATTTCATCTAGAAGATCCTGACTTGTTGTTTCAAAGGTTTCTTGAAGAGACTTAGCAGCAGCAACAATGTGTTTTACCTCAACGCCATCGAAGTAACCGTTCTGAACAGTCCAGAGCAAAACAACCTGAACGGCAGTCTTTTTAGGACTAAAAGCAGGTTGCTTAAAAAGTTCTACGATGCGAGCGCCTCGATCGAGCTGATGTTTAGTGCGGGCATCGAGGTCAGAACCAAATTGAGCAAACGCTGCTAGTTCGCGGTATTGAGCCAGCTCAAGCTTAATTTTACCGGCAACTTGTTTAAAGGCCTTGATTTGCGCAGCAGAACCAACACGGGAAACGGAAAGACCGACTGAAATCGCGGGACGGATACCTTGGTTAAATAAGTCGGTTTCCAAGAAAATTTGACCGTCTGTGATCGAAATCACGTTTGTCGGAATGTAGGCGGAAACGTCGCCCGCTTGTGTTTCAATAACTGGCAAAGCTGTCAAAGAGCCATTTCCATTTTCCTCATTGAGACGAGCAGAACGCTCTAGCAAACGAGAATGGAGATAGAAAACGTCGCCGGGATAAGCTTCACGACCAGAAGGGCGCTTTAGGATGAGGGAAATTTGGCGATAAGCAACAGCGTGTTTAGAAAGATCATCATAGACAATCAAGGCATCCATACCGTTTTCCATAAACCATTCGCCCATAGCAGCACCGCTATAAGGGGCGATGTATTGGTTAGCTGGGTTATCCGCGGCAGAAGCAACTACGATAATCGTATAGTCCATTGCCCCTTTATCTTCTAGCACTTTGATTGTACGCGCGATATTGGCATTCTTTTGGCCGATAGCCACATAAATAGAATAGACGGGGCGAAAATCAGGATCACCACTAGCGAGGCCTTGTTTGTTAATATTAGCCTGATTAATAATCGTATCGATCGCGATAGTTGATTTACCTGTAGAACGGTCGCCAATGATGAGCTCACGCTGGCCACGGCCGATTGGAATCATCGAGTCTATACTAATGATACCGGTTTGGAGCGGCTGGGTAACAGACTTTCTAGGAATGATGCCAGGAGCAGTTTTCTCAACAGGGTATGTCTCCTCTGTGTTAACAGGACCTTTGCCATCAATTGGAGCGCCGAGTGCGTTTACTACACGACCTAAAAGCGCTTTGCCAACAGGAACAGATAAGAGCTTGCCGGTTGTCCTGACCTCGTCCCCCTCTTTTAAATGAGCCGGATCTCCCAAAATAACGCAACCGACTTCATCCTCTTCCAAATTGAGGGCGAGACCGAAAATATTACCCGGAAATTCAATCATTTCGTTATACATAGCCTCGGAAAGGCCATCGAGCTTTGCCACGCCATCGGCGATGGAGACGATTTGGCCAACGTTCTTTTTAGTAGAACGGGTATCGAGTTTATTAATTTCTTCTTTGATTTGCTCAATAATCGCTGTCATTTATTTGGTGTCTTTAAAATTAAAATTGAAAAAAAGGGTTAGCAAGCTTCGGAAAGTTTGTTGAGGCGGCCAAGAGCAGAGATATCCCAGATATCGTCTCCTATTCTTACGCGCATACCGGCCAAGAGGTTTTTATTAACCTTTTGAACGAACTGCAGCTCTCTATTATAGTAGGTGTTCATTTTATCATATACTCGCTTGAGCGTATTTGGATTAACTATACCCGCGTGCTCTACGATCGCAATATTGTTGGCGACCTCGCGCTCAATGTATTTTAAATATTGTTTGAGGATTTTTTTATAATTTCTAGGCGGGCTTTCCTCGGTAACGCGCAAGACCTCCCGAACCCGTTGATCAGAGAGCTTACCATTGGCATCCAGGGAAAGGGCGAAGAGCCTTTTTGCCCATTTTTGTATGGTTTTGTCTTTATTTTTCATTACAAAAAATGCTCTTAATTACGTGCTACCAGTTCCTTAACAGCAGAGTCGCTAAAGAGCGTTTGTTCCGCAGGTGAAAGTTCTTTATCGAGAACCTTTTCTGTGGTCATGATGACGAGTTGAGCGACCTCTTTACGCAAGTCACGTAACATTTGTTGTTTCTCAAGAGCAATCCCCTCTTCTGCTTTCTTCATGATGGCAGCTGCCTTGGCTATGGCCTCTTGGGTTTCCTTCTCGCCAAAGCGCTTTGCTTTTTCGCGAGCATCGTCTATAATCTTCTTACCTTCCATCGCAGCTTCACGCAACGCTTCCGCGTATTCTCTCTCGGCATCCGCAAGTTTATGCTTCATCTCTTCAGCATACTGGAGACCTTCTGTGATTTTCTGCTGCCGAAGCGCGACTGTCTTCATAACCGGCTTGAAAGCAAACTGATACAATAAAAAAGCAACCACACAGAAATTGATCATCTGCGCGATCAGGAGGTGCCATTCGACCCCAAATTGTCCCGCAAGCTTAGAGATTGGGTTTTGAGCAATTTCAGTACCAGTAGCGGCAATAGTGAATAAGCAATCGATCATATTATTTTATTTATGGAAAGATGACCGACGCGGTCTTTGGCGACAGCGCCAGTCATAAATCTTCTTAGCGGCCCAAGAACAACACGTAGAACGCGACAGCTTCTGCCAACGCCATACCGATAATCGCTTGGACGAGAATTTTACCGGAAGCTCCCGGATTACGGCCAACAGCTTCCGCTGCTTTACCTCCTACCATGCCTACGCCGATGGCAGCTGCCATACAACCGAGGCCGGCCTGGAGACCGTAGTGAATATTACCTGTGATTTCTGCTAGTATCTGATACATTTTCTTTTCCTTAGTTTATCAATTAACAACATTGATCTTAATCGCCCACACACGTTGCAGATTGGTTACTGCTGGCATGGTCCCGATCAAGAAATTTTTTAAGCTGGGGTTAGGCATGTTCTTCTTCATCTCCATGGTTACAAATGAGACCTATATAAACCGCTACTAATAGAGTGAAGACAAGCGCCTGGATGAGTGCTATGAGCATTTCCAGGAAGTAAAAAGGAACCGGCAAGATATAGGCAAAGATGCCGTGCATACTGGTAAGTAAATTCTCACCCCCAAAAATGTTACCAAACAAACGAAATGTTAGAGATACCAGGCGGAACAAAATGGAAATTACTTCGATAATACCAACACCGAAAAACACCACAAACAAAGGATAGTAGAGCCAACCCGGAACCTCTTTCCTCTCGGCTTTATTGCCAAAGAGATCGTAAACAACACCTTTAAATCCAACATATCGGAAAATAAAATAAAGCCATGCAATGAAGGAAACAATCGCAAGCGCCAGCGTCATATTCAGATCCGCATTACCGGGCCTGAAATAGTAGAGCAAATGCCCACTTTCATCATAATGGCCGAATGTACCAACTCCTGGGATTAAGCCACTGATGTTTTGTATTAAGATAAAAAAGAAAAAACCGATGAGCAGAGGGAATGCTTTATCTGCTACTTTTTTCCCAACAATCGGATTAATAATATCCTTCACCCCATCCAACATACTTTCGATAACCGCCTGTCCCTTTGAAGGGATAAGCTTGGGGTGCCTGCCTCCGGCCATCCAACGGATTCCAACAATAATAAGCAAAGAAACAACCCAACTCGTCACCATTGAATTAGTAATATGGAGACCTCCAATACTATACAAAATATAGGCTTTCGGGCTTACGGCCTCTGTCGAAGCAAATGCTCCAGAAGCCATGGCAAAAAGGATTATAATTGAGGTTATGGTTGTTTTAAAATGATATCTCATTGATAGATCATATGGGATGCAACAAGGAGATGATGAAAAATTAAAGACCATAGGTCAATGTTCTAATGTCATATTCGTTAGTTTTTTTTAGAGTAAAATTTTTACCCAAAATGGACAGAATGAGTAAAAAAGATTGGCGAAGGCTATCTATCTTGCTTATACTTAACCTAAGTAGGCTCATGCCCTCCAAATTATATGCCTGAATCCATCATAATCGACTTTACGATCAAAGGAATGGTCCTGGTTCTCCTGCTTTCCATGCCCGCTATTGTGATCGCTACGGTTGCCGGCTTAGGCGTGAGTATCGTACAAGCGTTGACGCAGATACAAGAACAGACACTGGGTTTCGCGGTCAAATTGATCGTGGTCATAGCAGTGCTTCTTTTTTCAGCTAGTTGGATGACTGCGGAACTATACAAGTACTCTAACTATTTGTTTACTTCTTTTCATCTATACGCGAAATGAGTGAAATCAATAGCTTGGAGCAGTTTATCATTGTCTTGACGCTTAGCTTGGGGCGGATTACGGGCGTTACCCTTATTGCGCCTTTCTTTAGTCAGCAGTTTTTTCTAGGCATGGCTCGAATAGTGGTCTCGATTAACTTGATCGTCATTGTTATGCCGATGGTGATCTATGGGTATACGCCTGGGGAGCTAACCTATGCGCAGATAGGCCTACTGATGGTAAAGGAAGTTATCTTGGGAGTTATTATGGGTTTTGTGGTATCTCTGGCCTTTTGGGCCGCGGAGGGCGCGGGAAACTTCTTGGATACGCAACGTGGAGCGAGTATTTCACAAATTTTTGACCCCATGGTCGGCGGCACAACAACACCTTTGGGGTCGCTTTTTAATAAGTTTTTTATCTTTTTATTTTTCACACTAGGGGGGTTTGTCCTTTTCCTGACTTTTTTTTACAAATCATTTCAAGTTTGGCCGCTTTTTTCGTTTTACCCCAACATATCTTTAGCGGTAGCCACGGCCTTTCTAAACTCAATGGACTACCTGATGCAGACGCTTGTTTTGATAGCCGCTCCCATTGCCATAGTGCTCTTTTTAGTAGAGTTTGGGCTGGGTTTGATGAACCGTTTCGCGCAGCAATTAAATGTATTTTCCCTTTCCATGCCGATAAAGAGTGGCATTGCGGCCTTTTTATTGATTCTCTACCTGTCTTTTATGGCGGAACTTTTCCAAATAGAAATCATTAAGACGCACAAAATTTTTGAATATTTTGAAAAACTAATTATTTCGACCGCGGCATGAGTGACGACAAGCAGTCCGGGGAAAAGACAGAGGATCCAACAGATAAACGGCTCCGCGATGCCAGGAAAAAGGGGCAAGTGGCCAAAAGCGCGGATGTCAGCTCAACTTGGCTACTAATCGTGATGTTCGTTTACTTCGCGATGTTTAAATATATCTTGTTGGAAAAATTTAAAGAACTAGTTCTTTTGCCCACTGTATTTATGTCCCAGCCTTTTGAGGAAGCGTTACCGCAAGTGGTGGCGGGTATGATAAGTTTATTTTTATTACTTACAGTTCCTATGCTGCTGCTAGTGGCGATTATGGGTATTTTTATTAATTTCTTGCAAACAGGACCTGTATTCAGCGTAGACCCAATGAAGCCAGACATGAAAAAGCTGAATCCGGCAGCCGGATTAAAGCGTATTTTCTCAAAAAAGGGGTTGGTTGAAGTCCTCAAAAACACGCTAAAGACGATTTTTTTGGGCATAGTGCTCTATTATGTTATCAAAAATACGATCCAGCCATTGATGCTTATCCCATTCTCAGGGCTGAATGCGATCTTTGCCGTCATGATCCCTGTCTTCAAGAATTTTGCAATTAGTGTAAGTATGGTGTATATTGTAGTAGCTGTTGCGGATTTACTGTTCCAACGCTGGCAATACAAAAAGGATCTTATGATGACGAAAGACGAAGTAAAGCGGGAGTATAAGGAAATGGAAGGGGATCCCCTCATCAAGGGAGAACGCAGGCAACTCCATGAAGAACTTGCCATGAGCGATAATGTGGAGGCTGTTAAAAAATCTTCCGCGCTAATTACCAATCCAACAGAGTACGCGATTGCGATTTATTACGAAGAAGGCAAGGTACTGCTCCCCATGGTCATGGCCAAAGGGAAAGGCCATATGGCAAAGAAAATGATCGAAACCGCTCTGGAAAACGATATACCTATCATGCGCGATGTGCCACTAGCCCACTCTCTTTACCAGCAGACACCCGAATTCCACTACATACCGGAAGAGCTTATAGAGCCAGTTGCAGCTGTTCTTGTCTGGGCCAAAAGCCAGCAAAGCGCCAGCGACATGTAGTTCTTTTGTTTACGAATAGGAAAATGGAAATAAGGAATGATTCTTTTTTTCATCACAATTCTTTTATTAAAAAAGGGTTACAGTTTTTAAAAAAATATTTTAAAAAAAAACTTGCGTCTCCTTCTTCTCGATGCAGAATCAACAATCTATTCACGATTCATTTCGTGAATATCTCCCGCGGGAGTTGGGGTAACAAGTAACGAGATCAAGTAGAAAAAAATGACGGGCAGCTTAGGGGTAGGCGGCCCGTCAACCCTTTAAGGGAGCTGACTGAAAAGTCGGCTCCCTTATCTTTTTTAACTCAAAAACAGTTACTAAAAAGCAGCGCCAAGGACACCCGAATCGTCTATTAACTGCACCCATTGGCGAACGGAGGGAAAGGTATCAATGGCATCAATCTTATCGACCGATACCCATTCAATCGCAAAGGCTTCTCGTTCATTCAGAATCGGTTGCGCATTGCTCTTTTTAGGCACCCCCACGTACACAAGATCCACGTGATCTCTAATGGGGGACACGCGGTTGAGTTGTACGCCCCAGGGTTTAGCAAGACCGCCGTCTACGGGAGTATCCCCCTCCCCTATTAAATTAATTTCTAGGCCAGTTTCTTCAAAAACCTCACGGTGCAGAGATTCATCCGGGGTTTCCGTTGGCTCTACTTTCCCACCGGCAGGAAGCCATTTACCTAGCTTCTTATGATGCAAAAAAAGAAATTCATTCTTCTCGTTAATAATATAAACAGTGACACATAAAATACGCTCTTGATCCATGCCCTAAATGTATAAAAACAAGTGGTTCAAGCAAACGGAAAATGCGAAATGCTCAATTAACAGGTTACCCCCTGGGGTTCTTCTTCTTTGACAATCTCCTTGGGCTCTACCCAACGACCATGCTCTTTAATCAAATCCACTAAACGATCTACAGCTTCCGCTTCCGGGATGTTGTATTTGATGCATTCTTTACCCACATACAAATTAATTTTACCGGGAGCCCCGCCCACGTAACCGAAATCCGCATCCGCCATCTCACCAGGACCGTTTACGATACAACCCATAATGGCAATCGTCACACCGATTAAGTGTTCGGTTTTCTCACGTACTTTATCGGTTGTGGTTTCAAGATCAAAGAGCGTTCTGCCACAAGAGGGGCAGGAAACAAATTCTGTCTTGGTGAATCGCAGTCGAGAACCTTGGAGGATGTTATAGCTTAAAATCGCGGTGCGCTCGATATCGTTATAGTTTTCAATACTGACGATATCCCCAATACCATCACAGAGCAGGCTGCCCATATGAATCGATGCCTGTAAAATGGTTTCTCTAAAATGGCCGTTATTACCAAAGGCATTATCACGGGTTGAGCGTATCCATATAGGAGCATTTATCGACTCTGTTTTCAGAACTTCCGCCAGCTCACGATATGAACCCATAGCGTGGTATCCTGGCTCGTTTTGAGAGGATGTGAAAACAATATTGGCAAATGTGGTATTGTTTGTTTTTAGCTCAGTGCAGATTTCAGGCAGCAGCGCAATAGGAGCATCAATTGCCAGGATTCTATTTTTTGCTTTTGAAGTAAAGGCTTGGAGCTTTTGAAATGCCGCTTGATCGGCAAGGCGTTGCGTAAAGAACCACCGGGTGGTATCGTCCCAAACGTGTTTCTTTAAAAGGGAAATATCCATATCCACGCTCAGTTCTAGCACAAAATACGGAATGGTGTCTTTTAAAATACGGTTGAGATGGAAGACGGATTCCAAGGATTGCTCGTTTTCAATACGAAAGCATAGGCCCTCAATTTTATTATCCGGTAAACGATTGTGCATGCGGCAGATTTCCTGCGCTATTTTTTCAGGCGTTTTTTCTGAAAAATCGATCGCTACGAATACCCTTGGAAATTCGGAACTCGCAATAGGTGCTTTAGTTGCAGCGTTAATAACAACCGTATCGCGCCTGGTGTACGTATAAGGGTCTATAGAATCTCCTGTCAATAAAGCACGCTTCTCTTGATTAAGGCTCCAAAGATCTTCAGCCATTTTGGCTAATTGTTGGGCTACCGGAATCTCGTAGACTGGGTTTTCCGTTAAAGAAACACGGATCGTATCGCCCAAACCGTCCATTAGTAGAGACCCGATACCTATGGCGCTTTTAACGCGGGCATCTTCCCCGTTACCGGCCTCCGTCACACCTAGGTGAAGCGGAAAATTCATGTTCTCTGCAGCCATACGCGCTACCATAAGTCTATAGGCTTGGATCATAACCTTCGGGTTACTCGCCTTCATCGAGAGAATGATGTCATGGTAATTATAATCAACCGAGATTCGCAAGAACTCCAATGCAGACTCTACCATACCTAGTGGCGTGTCCCCATAGCGATTCATGATGCGATCAGAAAGAGATCCATGATTTGTGCCTATACGCAGGGATTTACCCAATTCCTTAGCTCGCTTCACCAATGGCGAAAACTCGTCATGCAGGCGCTGCAATTCGATTTCGTATTCATTATCCGAATACTCTTTGATAGCAAACTTCTTATTGTCTGCAAAGTTACCGGGGTTAATGCGCACTTTCTCAACATGCTCTAGCGCTTCAAACGCCGCTTTGGGCAAGAAGTGAATATCGGCTACGAGGGGATTATCGAAGCCCGCTGCTCGAAATTCGCGGTGGATATCTTTTAATGCTTTAGCTGCTGAGACATTTTGCGCAGTGATGCGAATAATCTCACACCCTGCTTCCGCAAGTTCAATCGATTGCTTTACGGTTGCTGCAACATCCAAAGTTGGCGTATTAACCATGGACTGAATGCGGATGGGATTTCCTCCCCCAACAGGAACATTGCCTACGTTAACAACACGGGTTTGATAGCGTTTGGCCGCATACCTTGAATAACAGTACTCATTCTCTTTCATAAGTTAAAAACACTTATAAAAGAGAATGACAAAAATTATCTATAGCGTCAAAATCAATCTGAGCTCGATAAATAGCTAGGCTTTTTTCAATTTCTTTTGAACAAACATAGTGATTAAAATCCCTGTAAAGAGAATCACCAACGTACCGACAACCGAAATCATAAGATTGTGGACTGGTGTTTTAAAAGCGGCCATACCACCGGACCAGTTTTCAGAAATAGTCATCCATAGAATGACAGCTATACCAAGGACAACCGCCGTAATAGCAGCTGGCTTTTTAGCTTTTCGGGAAATAATCCCCAATAAGAAAAGTCCTAGAACTCCGCCCGTAAAAATACCCGTTGTTTTCCACCAGATATCAAATATGGCAGATTCTAGAGATGCAAACCAAAAGGCCATTAGAATGGACAACCCCCCCAATAATAAAGAGACGATATGAAGGACGTTCTTAGATTCACGATCCGAAACTTCTTGGTTTAGGCAAATATAGGGTTTGTATATGTTACACAAAAAGAGCGTCGCGGCAGCATTGAGATCAGAGTCTATACTACTCATGGCTGCAGCTAAAATAGCGGCAACAATGAACCCGACTGCCCCACTAGGCAGTTGGTGGGCAAAGAAATAAGGTAAAATGGAGTCATTTGCAGGAGAAATAACACCTTCCAGATTCAATAATTCTGGTTGCGCCGTGTAAAATGAGAATAAACCGGTACCAATAAAGCAAAAAAGAGCCGCTACGGGAACGGTTAGTAAAACGCCAAACCAAACACTGTTTCTGGCTGCTTTATCAGACTTGGTGACGATATAACGCTGCACAAATGATTGATCTACTGCAAACCAGTGCAGATTCATAACCATACTGAACATAATGACGACCCATGCCGTGGGTTTCGTAAGGCTAAAATCCCAATCCCCCAAGCTAAATTTGTTATGCGCATTCGCTATCGTAAATACCTGAGAAGGCCCTTCCGGCATATTAAATAGAATGTATCCCACACAAACAATGGCACCCAAAATAAGCATAATACTTTGCAACACGTCGGTCCAAATAACCCCTTCAATACCCCCCAAATAAGTGTAAGCCGTAACCACAACACCAACTACGACAATAACCCACGCCTGGCTCCAACCGGTTAAAGGCGCAATGGCTAGAGACACCAGATACATCATGATCCCAATGCGGCCCATTTTGGTTAAGAAAAAGCATATAACAGCATAGATACTAGCCCAAGAGCCAAAGCGTTCCCCTAGATGTGTGTAAGCAGAAATACTACCGACCTTACGGTAATAAGGAATAAAGCAATAGATTGCAATTACAGCCATAAATGGCGGTACAAGTTCGTACAGAAAAGGGCTCCAGTCTCCCGCGTAGGTTTTGGCAGGGTAAGCCAAAAAGATGATGCTACTAAGCCATGTTCCCAAAAGCGATAAGCCCACAGTCCATGCCGAAAGCGAGCGTCCCGCATCCATAAAGCGCTGAGCGCTTCCTCCACGAATCGCAAAATAAAAACCTGCTGCTAAAACAATTAGCAGGTAAATAAAGATGACAGTAATATCTAAGCCTGAAAGCGTCATAAATTTAACAAATTAAGCTTCCAAGTTAACAAACGCTTTTTAGATTGCGAGCCTTTTCTGTAAGGTCGCATTTCATACCACCGCTACAGGAAATGGTAGTGCTTTTTAACGAGTTCTAAACCAAGCACCTGACAATCTTCATCCCCCAAATTTTCGCCTCTCTTATATAGAGAAAGTGCTTTTTCATAATCATTAAATTCTCTCAAATAGAGTCCTGCTAAAAGCAAAAGACAGGGGATATATCCTTTTTCAACGCCGATAGAATACCAATAAATCGCCTTTTCGTAATCTTCTTTCTCCAGACCATAGCCATCCTCATAAAGCACACCCAATGTCATTGCACTATTAGGGTCGTCCAATTCAGACGCACGTTCCAGCCAATAAATGGCCTCACTTCCGCTAGCTAAGTCTCTATAGAGACATCCTAGGTCATACAAAGCATCCGCATGACCTAGTCTTGAGGCTTGAGTCAGCCATTTTATGGCTGACTCCTGATATTTACATGAAGATTTATCAAAAAAATGTATCTGATCAGAATACCACTTACCGAGTTTATATATGCTTTTTAAATGCCCTCTTTCTGCTAAATCTTCATATAAATCTAACATAAAATCCTCTTCCTCTTCGTCCTCATACACCTCTTCACCTTTGAGTGAGAACATGTACTCTGACTCTAAATGGCCAAGCTCCATTGCGCTCAGGTAGAGCTTTTCTTTTTCATTGGCATCCGTAACATAAAATTTTGCGAATAAATATATCCCTTCTGGATTTTCACATTTCACAGCCTGTTTCAGCCACTCTTGCGCTTCTTTGCGGTTATTCTCTAATCCCATTCCATATGTTGTAAAATAGCCCAAAAGATATTCAATTTCACCGTTGGTCATGGATCCCTTTTTCTGTAATTCCACAAGCGCCTCGTATACATTTTTGCCATGGTTCTTAGGAGACGAAACATAAGCGCCTAAGCAACTACAGTTTTTACTGACCCTGCGTACCAATTTTTGCAAAAACTCACTATGGTCTTTCCAATCAATTAAAGCCGCCAAATCCGTCACCCCTAAGGCTGCGCCAACACGAGCCAAGTTGTTATCCAAGCGCAGGATATCCTTTATATGATCATCGGCCCATTCTTGGCCTTTTTTCTCAACACATTGCATGTAATATAATACCCGAAAAGGGTTTTCATGCAGTGCTCTGGTTATTTTAGCGCTATTTTTGTTTTCACGCATGTAATTGTATAGCGATTTTATCTCTTCATTTGTAAGTAAACTTACAAAATGCAGGTATTCGCTTTTCTTCAATTGCCGCCGACAGTATGCAACTTCCTTATAGACTTCTCTACAGAATAAATTTTTATTCACCGATTTATCTCCTTCAACACCCTTAAATATCTTGCTGGATGAGGGATTGATACTCAGAACTTCGCTGTCATTCTCACGCAAGCGCTTTTTTTCAAAATCGGATTTTCCTTTATTAGAGGATCCAGTAATAGCAAGTAAGTTATTCATTTAGTTATAATGCCGATAAGGCTATTTTCATATATAAGAAATAAATGATATTAATAATTACTAAAAAATCAACATAAATAAAAATCGTTTAAGTCTGTATTTTCAATATGAATTTTGGTTAAATTCATTAACAACCCAGGTTAATAATATCACATTAGCCTCAAACAAGATACTCTATGGATATTCAAAAAACACCCCCTACTCAGCTGAAACAAAAAAATAAAGTTCCGAACGGGCAAATTATTAGATACGAGCAAAACCGAGATGTCTTTATCAACATGCTTTCATTTTTAGATCTTAAATCATTGTTTGCCTGTGTATTTGTAAGTCAACATTTTCTTCCTTTCTTGTGGGAAAAAGATGGCGTGATTACACGAACATTAAAGGGTCGCTTAGGAGAACTGCAAGCATTGGACAGTAAGGACTCCCTTCGAAAGTATTTTATCAACCAATACTGCCTACGCATCCCAGACATGAAGTTGTTAACCAAAGAAATTGTATTTGAATTTGTCTTGAACCTTTCCAATAGGAAGACTTCAGACTTAACCATCTTCCCCTGTAATGAAAAGGGTATCGTTAAGTTTCCTTGGGAAAATGGCCTTTTCGATATCATTAATACGGGTATCTCCTGTTTCCCGCGGGTTCGAGAAAAGTGCAAATTTATCAGCAAGCTTTCAATCATGAGTGCTAAAATCAATAAGCTTGAATTTACTCAATCTGTGTTAACTTTCACAAAACTGGGCGCTAAAGAAAAATCCCTCTTCTACTTTTTCCTGGCATGCAAATGCGCTGAATTTAACCTGCTAAATGAGGCGCAGGAGTACGCTAATTTAGCAGGCAACCTAAAGAGCAATACCTATTATAAAATGGCCGTTATCCTGCATCAGAAGGGTAATTCATCCAATGTAGAGCTATTTATCAAGAATACTGGCAGGTTCGAGCAACGAGCGATAGAGCGCATCCTTAGGCCAATATCTTCAAAAACAGATCCGTTTCTTCCAAAGCTCCACTATGAGATACTCTACTAGCTGCTTGCTTGCTCGTGTGCCTTTTCTGCAGACAGAACGTGAAGATTTGCCATTGAGATGCCGCTGAGCATCGCGCCGATTATCCCCAAGAAACCTTGATCCGTACCGCATATATACAGATTTTTAATCGACGTGCGGCCATCTCGGCTTTTATGAGGTGCTCCATAGACAGCACCACCTAAGTGACCGGTATACTTTTGAATCGTCCGAGGGGTGAACATATCCATGGCTACCGTTTTTTCTTTTAAGAAACTACTATTAATTTCCTTTGGGAAAAGCGTTTTTTGCAGATTCTTACTGAGTTCCTCAAACCAATATTGCTTCTGCTCTTGGTATCCGCCCTCAGGCAAGGAGACCCATTTATCATAATTTGCCAATGCCGTGACGCGCAAAAACCCTTCTTCCATTTTCTGATCTTCGGGATACTGATAATTATTGGGCACACACATCACACCGCTTCGAGGGTCCACAAGATCCGTAGGGCGCTTGTATTCGAAGTGATCGGTGTTATTAAAAAAGACGATCGTGTCTTCACAGCCCAAGTCCTTAGGCTGCTCGTTGAGGACTGTGATCGTTTCAACAAATGATAAGTGTCCGATGTTGCTCGCTGAGTTTTTAGGATCGGTTTGTGGCACATCGCACAAGCGAGCCGTCTCCACTAAACCGATTGAAGATATAACATTGTCTGCCGTAATCGTCTCACCGCTATCAAGTTCTAATGCTTGGACAACACCATTATGTGTCTTGATCGAGCGTACACCCGTTTTCATTTTGCGGATGCCGCCTAACTGGCGATATTTATCTAAGAGTACGCGGATAATCTTTCGCACCCCTTCGAAGGGTCTGGCAAAGCCTTCCATAAAGATAGACTTAAACATGATGACAAACTGGCTCCAATCCATATCATCTTCCATCGCGCTACCATAATAACATAGGGGAAGAAAAAGCGCATCGACCAACAGGGGATCTTTGATGTATTGCCGAACAACCTGCTTAGCAGAAATTTCTTCATTAGAAAGGGCAACTTCATCAAACTCGCGTATATATTGCGTTAACCGCCTGAAGCCATCTATTTCATTAGGAAAAGTATCTGCTATTTGACTTTCTAGGCATGTAAAATCATTCGTAAATATTAAATCAACACCAGGAAATACAATACGAGAACGTATTTGTTCAGAGAGATCAAAATCATCTCGAGAAATACGCAGTTGGCGCAATAGTTTTACCAAGGGAGTTCCCTTAACGCCCTTGTGTACGAAGTTTGTCATCGCATGGAGACCTACATCGTACTTGCGCCCCCCAAAGCTGTAAAAACTATTTAAACCACCTGAAACATTGTGTCGTTCCAGGATAATTACTTTTTTGTTAAATAACGCTAAACGAATGCCCGCAGCAAGGCCAGACATCCCTGCCCCTATAATAGCGACATCAAAATGTTCTCCGTCCAGCGCGGCCAAAGTTACTTAGCAAACTTAGGTTGCAGGTACTCCGCACAGCTATCCAAGGATGCCAGACGAGGATAATCGGCCTCTGGCACTTCAATGCTATGCTTTTTGCGCAGTTCCATTACGATATCCAGGAAGTCCATAGAGTCCAGATCGAGCTGATCACGTAAGGGCACTTCAGGCTTAACATCGCTCAAATCTTCATCTGGAGCGATTTCTGAGATAATATCGAGTACTATTTGTTTGACTTGTTCGTATGTCATGAAAAAACAGGATTTTTTTAAATGTTACGCAGAATATTTTTTTATTATTAAAACGGAATTTATACCCAGCATGCCAAAGGAGTTATTTAGTATCGTCTTCACTTCCGGCAATTTGCGTGGTTCGTTGATAACAAGGTTAGGCATTTCGCACTTGGGGTCAAGCTTATCTACATTTATTGTTGGATGGACTAAATTATCTTTAAAAGCGGGTATATTTCCGGCTAACTCCAAAGCACCGGCTGCTCCCATAGCATGCCCGATAAAGCTCTTTGTATTATTAATATAAGTATGCGGAGAATCTTTAAAAACGGCGCGAATGGCCTCACATTCTTGCTCATCACCTTGAGGCGTGGATGTCGCGTGCGTATTGACGATATCGATGTCTGATGGCTTCATATTGGCCTGCTTCAGCGCTTTTTGCATACACTCCGCCTGGCGTTTTGGATAAGGAAGCACCGCATCTTGGGCGTCCGAATTCATGCAATAACCTGCGATTTCTGCAATGATATTGGCTCCCCTGGCAAGTGCGGTTTCCAAACGCTCAATAAAATAGATACACCCACCTTCGCTGACAACAATGCCATTGCGATCCATATCAAACGGGCGGCTGGCTTTATTCGGAGTTTCGTGCTCGGCAAGAGCACCTTGGCTCTTAAACCCTGCAAAAATACCAAAGGTCTGGCAACTTTCACTGACTCCCCCAGCAAGCGCGTAATCCACTTCTCTTAAGCGCAGCATTTGGGCGGCTTGTATTAAGCCTGCGTTTCCTGCGGCACAAGCAGCACCAATAGTGTAGTGTGGGCCGGTAATATTTAAATTGATGGTGACTTCCCCGGCTGGGTTATTGGCTACTGTTCGTGGGTTATGATGGTGCGTCCAGTACTTGGTGTCATAGTCAAATTTCGAGATATTATAGACCTCGTTTTCAGTCTCTACGTTCCCATGCTCCGTGATTCCTAAATATACCCCTACTCGGTCTCTGTCTACTGCTTCCCAGTTTATCGCGGAATCTTTTACGGCTTCATGCGCACAGTAAATAGCAATGCTACCGGCTCGAGTACCATTACGCACTTCTTTGCGTTTCTGATAAATAAAAGGGTCAAAATCACAAACACCCGCAAGCACAGGACCTATATAACGCATATCAATACGCTGAATATTAGGCTGTCCTGTAAGAAGCGCTTGGCGGAAATCAGCCAAGGTATTGCCATTAGGAGCCGTTAACCCTATGCCCGTAATGACTATGCGATCATTGTGATTCATAAACAATTTTAAAACGTGAATATTATCGACATATAGAGAGTTTTTGAAGCATAAAATGAAAAACAACCTTCTATTCTTCTCCGGAGGACAAATAGTCCTTATATCGTTCTTTCCAATCCTTGAGCTTTTTCAGGTAATAAGTAGGATCATACGGGAGCGTTTCTTTATTAAAATCCTTTACAGAATAGGCTCTCTGCCAATCCGGCTGGCGGGCTTTTTCTCCTTTTGCAATAAAATAGGCTACCCTGTCTCCCATTCTCGGCATGGGGGTCATTCTAAGCGCCACTTCAAGGGATGCTCTTCGGGGCTTTTTACCCATATCAATTGATTTCGCATACGTTTCAGGGTTTTGGCTAAGGCGTTCTCGTTTAGCTAGCAGCATAACATCCATCGTCCCTGATTCTATTTTTCGGGTAAATTCTTCTAATAATACTTCGGGTGATACTTCAGACACGCCTAGCTTATAATGGATCAGGCAATTGGTGAGCTCTTTCAAAAAGGGCTCCATTCCTCGAGAGCGTAATGCGGATCCTTTTACGATAACGTACTCGCCGTTAAAGAGGGCATAATTCTTGGCTTTATAACAAAACATGGCTGGGTAAGAGCCCGCGTATTCTAGGTCTATGCCTTCGGGGAGAATAGTGGTCACCAGATCATGCAGCACCATAGGATTGCCCGAATACTCTTGGGCAAACACATACAACCCATCGGTATCAGCTTCCAATACGGTTGCGCCTCGTCTTTGAAATTCTTCAATCAGGGCGTGCAGCAAATCTCGCCCTTTAGCGGTAAGCTCCGCGGCAAGATCGCTATCCGCAAATCGAGCCCCATCAAACCCTAGGTAACCGTAAAAGGAATTGATCAATATCTTGAAACTGGCCTGTCTTGCTTCATACTCCTTGCGTAGCACGGGATCTTTTTCTTCATGCGCTTTCTTTTTATACTCTAAACGATATGCCCGCAATTCTTTAAGGAGCGGGATAAAGATGCCCAAATGATCATTCTTTGGGTTACGGTTCATTTGAATCAGGAGGCTTGGATAAAGGGAGGCAACGTCAAAATAAAAGACGTTTTTAAAAACTCCCGAGGCAAAGCTTTTGGTATACCCGCCTTCAATCGGGCGCACAGGAGTGCGATCGGGCAATGCCCAGCGGCCATGATAATATTTTTCAAGTAAAAGTAATTCCACTTTTGTGCCAGTCCCCCTCAATGACGCTTCTTGTAGGGTAATGGGAAAGTTTTGGGCTTGGGCAAAATAAGTCGGCAAGAGCAAATCAGCAACTCCCTTCGTTTCTCGTAAATCATCCCCTAAATAAGCGAGAAACTGTGCCCTGTCTTCTTTAAATTGTACCTGTATGCTATTGCCATCAATGTAAGTACGATTATCGGAACTAGAGATACCTAAATGAACGGCTATATTCTTAAGGGAGTAGGATTCCATCTCACGTTCAGTGAGGTCGTAAATCTGGATCATCAAATAGGTATCAAAAACGGCTCGCCCTGGAATATCACACCGTGGAAAATCAATCCAACGTTCAGCAATGCGTATTCGACTATTGCGGAAAATAGCTTCTTGCTGCCCAAAGCGCCCCCATGCACAGGGAATTTTTAGCCGCTTACACCGAATGCGTAGGTAATCCAAATCAAAACGAAAGCAATTGTGCCCTTCCATCACATCAGGATCGAGTTCCTGGAGCAATTGATTAAAGGCAAGCAAGAGATCTCGTTCCGCCACATCCGTATAATCTTCCAATACCAGGTAATGCGTTTTTTCACCAAACAATAGGCCAATAGCGAGCACACGATCGTCTTTCTTGCGGGCATCACTAAACCCGCCGGAAGAGGCTGTCTCGATATCAAACTGGCAGCGGCGCAGTTCCGTAAAGCGCATATCGTGGTATAAACGATATCCATTTTGCAAAAGGTACTGGTTCTCTAAATTGCGAATAACTTCGTAGCAATCCTTATCCAGTCTAGCTGCCAATAGATTGTTATAATCCGCAATTTTGTCAAAATGAGCCATACGGCTCAATCTCCCCTTTCCCGGAAGCTCTTCTAGGTTAACACCTTCACCCGCTCCTCGAGCCAGCCAGGCAAAGGGCTGAAATTTATTTTCGCCTTCAATACGCGCGTTTCCATCAGACTGGCTAGAGACATGCGCGGTACCCGAAGAATCTATCCAGATGCCACAAAGAGAATGTGATGGAGGAGCAATAATGGTCATTGTATTAATTGATAATAACGATCAAGAAGGCTATTATCTCAAACATTAAATGATTTTACAAGCTGTTCCCCGCTATCTATTTCGACTTAACCAGTGTGTATAAATCGCGATATGCCCCTTCTCCACTACATACGCTTAAACTATAAATAGTGAAAGCGAAGCTTAATGAGAAAGCTCCGCATTTATGTCTTTAAAAAATATTAACCCCATGATAATCTTCATTCTTCATGATTGAAGTCGCTATGACAGATGAAGAACACCATCGCCAACAAAAACACATGCGAATCCGTAGGGTCAAAAAGTGGCTGCGATACATGCCCAGAAAGGCAACTGTCCACAAATACCCTTTTTTAAAGTGGTTCGCCGCTTCGGCTCGCAAACGCCATTACTTATGGTCATTTCGTTCGCAACAAGTTGTTCCAGCACTCTACGCGGGTTTTATATTAACGTTCATGCCCCTCTACGGCGTGCAAATTCCACTTGCCTTAACCCTAGCAATTGTTTTTAGGGCAAACTTGATGATCTTGGTCGCATTGCAGTTGATCAGCAACCCGGCTACCATTGTATTTTTATACCCAATTGCTTATTTCATAGGGGATGCTTGCATAAATCTGTTTACCGTCTTCGGGAAAGAGGGGCCGGAACTCATGCAGGATTCTTATACGGTAGAAACCGGCATTTTCCTCGGCACCCATGGTAAAAAAGCAATACGATACGTCATGGCTACCATGCTTGGCGGTATGGTCATGGGGTATTTCTCCGGCCTTATCTCAACCATTTTTTACCGCTATTTTTTAAAAAAGTGGCAGAAGACTCACCCGCATCCCGCTAAAGAAAAAGCGGACAATGCAAAGTCACCTGCAACTAACCCAGCAGAAAAAAAATAGATACATCAATCCCTCATGACATTCCGATTGCTCTCCAAAAACTTGCAATATTTCATTACCTCGCTTGTGTTTGCACTTATAACGCATGTTACGGTTGCACAAACCCAAACGGCTCAAGTGGAACTGGGCATCGATGTCCTGGAGCAAAACAAGTTTCAACTCCTCCAAGGAAAACGCGTTGGCCTACTCACCCACCCCGCGGGAGTAAATCGTCACGGAGTCAGCACCATAGAAGTTTTAAGGAAGAGTAAATACGTAAATTTGGTCGCCTTATTTGGCCCAGAGCATGGTATTTATGGAAATGAAGCGGCTAATACTCCCGTAGAAAATCGTACGGATAAAAGAACTGGGCTGCCTGTCTATTCTCTCTATGGTCAATACAGAAAGCCCACACCGGAAATGCTCAAGGGGCTTGATGTCATGGTGGTAGACTTGCAAGACTTGGGCGTACGTTCTTATACCTATATTAGTTGTTTACTCTATGTCATGGAAGCGTGCTTTGAACAGAATGTAGAGGTAGTCGTGCTCGATCGTCCCAACCCACTCGGAGGCCTTAAGGTAGACGGCCCTATGATGGAAAGGGAATGGATGAGTTATGTAGGCGCCTACAATATACCTTACGTCTACGGCCTCACCATTGGCGAACTGGCTCGCTGGGCAAAAAGCACTCCGGGTTCCACCATGCTACGCAAAGGGCTAGATCGAAAGGGCAAACTACAAGTTGTCACTATGCGCAACTGGAAACGCAGTATGTTGTGGACTGATACTGGTCTGCCTTGGGTGCCCACATCTCCCAATATTCCTGATTTTGCTGCTGCCATCGGTTACTCTATAACCGGCTTAGGTTCCCAGATAGGTGGCTTTCAACATGGCATCGGCACAGATTATCCCTTTCGCTTATTATCTTACCCAGGAAAATCATCCGATGACATTCTAAATGCCTTGCTGGATAGACAAATCGATGGGTTAGGCTTTAAGATTATTGAATATAAGGATCGTCGTGGAAAAATGAATACAGGTGTATATGTTTTAATCGATGATTGGCAAAAACTAAAGCCCACTGAACTCAGTTTCAATATGATGCAGCTCGCCTGTGAATGGAGCCTGGGGAACCCCTTTAAGGAAGCATCCAAAAATGATATTGAACTCTTCAATAAACACGTGGGTTCTTCTGCTTGGCTCACTGAGCTCAAAACACGTGGCGAGAGAGCTCGTGTAAAATATTTCGTAGAGAGATGGGCGCGCGACGCACGTAAGTTCCAAGCCCAAACAGAGCGTTTCTGGTTGTACCCTAAAAACTAGTATTAATTTACTAAACCAACGTTTCCGCTAAAATTCTTTCCGGAGAAAACGTATGTAACCTCGCAGTATACTGGTGTAGCTCGCCGTCAATTTTGATAGAATATTGCAGTTCGTGCTTTTCATGGCAATACTGCCAAGCAAACTCCTTGCGATCATCGGTATAATGCCAAATGCATTTCATGGATGCTTCATCTTCAGGAATATTTTCTATAGCAATACTAAACCGCACTTGTTCCGCCACGTCTTCGGAGCAGTTTAATAAACAATTCTGCTGCCATTCTTGTATAGATTCCGCGTAAGGCGAGGAAGGCTCTACGCAAGAAATATGAACGCTTTGAAGGGACTCGACAATCATTTCTGGTTTATACGTACTCAGCAATTGTCCAAGTGCTTGCCGAACCGTCAACAACCGGAAGCCGAGCAGGTCGCGCACATTTGTTTCTTTCTTCCAAGAAATGGTTTTAAAGCGCTTGTCTTCAATAGAAGAATCATAAACCACGTTACGACATTGCTGGGCAAATTTTGTAGCATGTTGCATCAGATATTCGCTGCACACGCGATGGATCCAGTAAGAGGTCGGTAAATCATTCTCCAACCAAAGGGAAATCTGCGTCACTAAAACATCAAAGCGATTAGGGGTATAATCGATAATGATCGCATCACAGCAACACTTACTCCTAAAATCATCTCCAAGATAGCATTGCGCAAAGAGTTTTGCGACAGGGGTTTCCTGTTCATTTTGCTCTGGGCAAAGTACTATTATGCGGCTTGGCCTCATCTGGGCAAAATGAACCGCTGTCCAAAAACACTTCAAGGCATCTTCAGGATCCGTATCCTTGCCCAAGTGCAAAATCAGGTTCATCTGGCAGGCGTGAACAATTCCGTGATCCGATGGAAGAGAATCGTCATCCGCCGAACATTTCCACATATTAGACAATTCATCCGAGATGTCTTTAATCTTGGTCTCTATCCCGGGCATTATGTCAAATATTTCACTCATACAAGTAAATCCAGGTTAAATAAATTAGAAACCGGGAGAACGCCACTCATGTTTACTTTCCCACAGAAGCCGTTCCGCGGCAAGTGGCCCCCAAGAACCCGAAGGGTAATGCTGCAACCCTCGAGCTTCCATATCTTGCCAAAACTGGAGCACCGGAGTGAACAATTTCCAAGAAGCTTCTGTTTCATCACTACGGATAAAGAGCGTACCGTCCCCCATCATCGCATCGAGCAATAAACGCTCATAGGCCTCTGGTACATTCATCCCGAAGGTTGAGGAGTAACGAAAATACATCTTCACGGGCTGCGTGAGTGTTTCTAACCCTGGCACCTTGGAGTTTACCAAAAGCGTTGTTCCTTCATCAGGTTGTATTTGGATCACCATCGTATTCGATGCTAGGTGATAACGATTCGGGTCTGTAAAAAGGCTCCCGGGTGGGCGTCTAAAGCGTACCGCAATCTCGCTAATCCGCCTAGGCATACGCTTTCCGGATCTTATATAGAATGGTACTCCGTTCCATCGCCAATTATTGATATAAAGCCGAATAGCGGCGTACGTTTCCGTAAAAGATGCTTTATTGATCTGAGGTTCAGACAGATAACCCGGCACTTTTTGGCCGTCTACCAAGCCTTCCGAATACTGGCCTCGAATAACATCCCCACCTTCTACTTGGCAATTGATGGGTTGAATAGCTTTTAATAACTTAACTTTTTCATTACGTATATCTTCCGGGCTAGTAGACACCGGGGGTTCCATGGCCACCAAACTCAATAGCTGCATGGCGTGATTTTGAATCATATCCCGAAGGGCACCGTTTTTATCATAGTAACCGGCTCTGGATCCTACCCCTAAAGCTTCCGCAACGGTGATTTGCACGCAGTCCACGTAGCGAAAATTCCAAATGGGCTCAAATATCGAATTCGCAAAACGCTGCACGAGCAAGTCCTGTACGGTCTCTTTCCCTAAATAGTGGTCAATCCTGAAGACTTGTGATTCCTGAAAGTGGCAGCCGATCTTTTTATTCAGCTCCACCGCGGATTGCAAATCTCGTCCAAAGGGTTTTTCTATAACAACTTTAGATGCGCATGCCTTCCCGCGATGCCTTCCTGCTAAACCGGATTCCCCCAGATTATCAATAATCGTCTGAAAAACACCGGGCGGTGTAGAAATATAGAACATCAACTGAGTATCGCGACCAACACTCTTTTCGATCTCTTCTACTTTGCCTTTAAGATGATAAAAGTTCTCAAGGTTGTCATACTGACCGGTAAAATAAAACGTATTTCTTTCAACACTTTCCCAAAGACTCGCGTTATACGGGCGCCTGGAAAATTGGGAAAGATCGTTAGCGCTGTCTTTTCTAAATTGATCATCCGATATTTCTTTTCGTCCAAACCCGATTAAATAAAAGTCCGGTGGCAAAAAATTATCATGGGAAAGATTATAGATAGCTGGCAAAAGCTTACGCGCAGTCAAATCTCCGGACGCTCCGAAGATCACCAAAATGGTCGGGGGAATGGCGCCATACTTCCCTAAATCGTTCAAAAAAGGGTGTTTAGTAACAGGAGTATCCATAAAGGTGCTTTAGGCAAAGTGTTTCGGGAATAGTGGTACGTTCGTATAATGTATAACACGGTAGTCATAATTTTGGCAAAGCCTAACTTCCAATACATCAAAACGATAGTAACTATGCTTTTTTCGCTTTTTCCTCAGGTAAACCTTACAAACCTTTAATAACGCCTCTTTTTTCTTCGTGTTCACACTGTAATAACCGGGCACAAGCCCGCCTTCAGTCCTCGTTTTCACCTCAATAAACACCAGTACGTCCTTATCTTTCGCGATAATATCGATTTCATTCTTCACTCGACCGGAGGGGTCAATCCAATTTCGCTCAAGTAATTTGAGTTTCTTATTCTTTTTTAGAAAATTTGCCGCAATCGCTTCGCCAAAAACGCCTACATCTTTACTGCTGAGTTTAACTTTAAAGACTTTTTTAATCCAATATGCCCAAAAACAAAAAATGCTCATTTATTTTACGTTAGCTTTTTTGGCCCTAGTTTCAAGTTTCTTAAAATATTTGTATTTTTATAAATTTTTGTGAAAAATAGTAAAAGATGCCTTCAGAAAAAAAGGAAGAACCTCATAAAAAATTCCTGGGTGTGTACTTTGTCACCTGTGGTATCTATGGTCGTTTATACAAAAATGATGGAGTCAATGCTTACATTGGCCGCTGCCCTAAATGCGGAAAACCTTTTCGTATCGGTATCCATGAGGCCAAGGGTACTGAACAGCGCTTCTTTAAAGCGCACTGCCGCTAAATCATCCCGTTTAAAATATTCGGCAAACGGGCAATCGTATGTTTCAATGAGGCCACTCCATATTGCGCTTCTTCATCTTCTGTATCAAACAAGATCCCCCACCCGCTTAATTTATTCCAATCCCCTTCCACAACAGGGTCCAATTGCTCTATCCCATTCACGCCTACAGAGCGAACCATACAATCTGCCACTTGCACCGCTGCCGCAAGCAAGGAATATTCCGGCGCCTGCTGAGGTTCCTGCTGAAAGCGCACTGCTTCGATGATATCCGGCGATACTTGGTGTCTCTTTAAATAATACGCGCCGATCGCCGCATGATCCCATCCTAAAACCGTTCTTTCTTTCTGTATATACTCTTGGCTATTTTTTGCTTTAAAATTAACCAGGTTAATAAAGTGTTCAGGAAAAACATACGCCATCACAATTTTCCCAATGTTATGCACTAGCCCAATTAAGTAGTCGGTATCGTCATCGCAATGATAATTAGCAATGGACAAGATTTCTCGTGAAACAATCGCCGTACCAATGCTATGTCGCCATAGCATCTGCCAGTCGATGTCCTTAAATTTGCTCTGCAATGTATTTAATTCTTCAATAATGGGAGTCGCTAGCGCAAGCTCGCGGACTTGTTTCAATCCTAGGTAAAAAATCGCGTCTTCTACATTGCTTACTTTTCTCGTTAACCCAAAAAATACAGAATTCACCATTTTTAACAAGCGCGCCGTTAATGTCGGATCCCTGCGAATAATTTCAGCAATCTGCGAGGTAACACTGTTCTCAGAACTTAAAAGATCTCCCAATGCTCTATTAATACTGCGTAACGAGGCTAATTTAGGGCAATCATCAATGCGCTCTTGTATCTCTTCAGAAGAAAGGGGTCTTGATACGTTTTGTGAAGGTAATGACATGGGAATATTCATTGCCTAAACCCTAGCCGATACCAACTGTGACTTCACGCTGTCTATCTTCTCATGCACATCCAATAATATAGAGTGCAACAGGGTTTCCGAAAGGGAAAGTTTTTCAAATGTTTCAGGCAAAACATCAAGTGCCCAGGAATCTCGCCCAGGATTATGCCCAATGCCAGCCGCTATCCAATTAGCCAAATGCATCATCCACGCGAATTTCGAGTACTTTGGGGAAATGCCTCGGGGATCATACTGAAAGCCAACTGCTTCTGAAATAACCTGCGGAAACTTCCATTTTTCCAACAACGCTTGGCTCAACTGCGCGTGATTAAACCCAAGTACCTCTTGTTCAGCTTGGTTCAAGGGGATCATCTTTTCGTCAATCAACGCAAATACGTTGTCGTACTCTTTGTCAACACACTGGTTGATAACGGTTTTACCGATCGCGTGCAGGAGGCCAATGGTATAACATTCACTTGGGTTTTCCCCTAGTTTTGTCGCAAGAATTTCCATGCAAAAGGCGCACGCGATTGAATTTTCCCACAGCTGGCCTTCATCCAACACGTAACAGGCCACTTTGCTCCCAACAAGTCGTTTGGAAATAATCATTCCTACCAGTTTATACAACTCGCGTAGCCCAATACGGCTTATAGCCGTTTCCAGATCATCACAGGGTTCGGAAAAACCGTAAAACGCACTATTGCTCCACGCAAGTACTTGAGCCGTGAGTGCTTGGTCTACTCGCGCTAATTCAACAATTTCCCAACTGGTGCCTTCTCCACCTTGTAGTATCGTCAATAGTTTTGGCAATATTTGGGGGCTGGGTGGCAGTTGCTTGTCGTCTGCTAAAATTTCCTGAATAGTAATCATTGTAATGAAATAATTTTGGTTCCGGAGGGTGTTTTTACTTCGATAACACCGGTCTCCAGAATTAAATGGAGTGTTCTGTTATTAAACCCGCCTATATCCTCGTCTAGAATCCTAGCTTGGTAATCCGCTAACGCTGCCTTTGCGGCTGCTACATTACGTTCCCCTATTTTAAAGACATTATTCTCCGTATTCTGTGAAATCACAGAGGCTCCGCCGGCAATAAAGAAATTTGTTCTCTGCGGGTCTACACCTAGCTCTGCTAAGGAATCCATAAATACTTTTACCCCCGTGTCCGCAAACATAGAGGGTTGCTTCTTTGCTTTCTCCACGGAAAGCCTGGAATCAGGCAGCATAAAATGTAATATCCCACCAACACTGTTAATCGGATCATAGGCAACGACACCAACACATGAGCCTAGCGCATACGTACTCAACACAACACTCGTGTTATTAGACGTTGTCATATCGCCAACGCCGACAACTATTCGTTGAGCATAAAAATTAGAAGTTTTAGGGGATCCTCCCATGGGTTTTTAATAATAAAGGCTAAATTGAATCCCTGTTATTTTACAGAGGCAAAAGCAGGGGGCTAACATAATAGGGATATATAACTATATTATATAGGCTTCGTTCAATTCATCGTCAAGTTCTTCTCGTTGGTTTTTATACTTTGTCAAATTGTAGGTCTCCGTGTTACGTTTTTTATCAAGATCATCTTTTCGCGATTTCAATATCCTTAAAACCGTCTTCGCTTTCTCTTGTATCGCTTTTTCCTGCAACAACACTTTTCGTGACTTGGTTGGAGAAGCGCTGGGCTTAGAAACGGCATCACCTGCCCAAATCACCCCACCAATGATCAATCCCGCTCCTAACGCCACCGAAATCACGGAAACATTTTCCGCGAATATTACGCCAAAATACAATAACAGCACTCCCATCGCCACCATGAGAAAAATATATGCCGAGGGAGAGCCTTTCGGCTTCATAACCCCCGCAAGGGTCTCTTTGGCCGCCTTTACGCCTCCTTCGTAATGCCTAATCAATGCCTCTTGCTTTTTGATGTCCGTCACGCAGGCTGCTATTTCTTGCTCGTTTTTTTCGCGCTCTTTGTTGGACTTTTTGAGCTTCTCGTCTGCCTCATCTAATCTTTTCTTTAAATCTTCGCTTTTCGCTTTCCATAAATTGCCTATCTTCGCAAATAGATCTTTTCTTTGTTTGTGCGGAAATAAGTCCAAATACGTTTTGATCGCATCGTTAAACTCAGGTTTGATAACCATAGTAAAGCGTTTCTTCATTAAATACTGGTCGTTATCTCGTTCTATAAAGCGGGTCAGTTCTTTTTCTTGTTTGCTAAAAATGATACGCACTAGATCCATATTAAAGTGGTTAAAGTGCGATAAATCCGCAAGTCGCTCTCTCGACTCTAATTGCGGTATTATCCGCAATACTTCATCATATACAGCCACCCTATGCGCGTAATCTTGGTATTTATCTTTAAGGGTTGATGATAAATGCCAGTTAACAATACCTTCGCAAACTGGCTCGGCCACTTCAAATCCTCCCGCGATCCCTGTTGAGCTCAACTCTTCTTGCTCTCTCAACCAGGAAAATGCCTCCAACACTTCTTCCGGAGCCCTAAACAATTGTAGGCCTTCCACAGTCACCCGTTTCAAATAGCCTGCCCACAGTAACCACTTCTTTTGTACTTCCGTCTTACCTTCAAAGAGGGTCCCTATGCCTTCGGCGCCTTTTGTCGCATCGTTTTTGGGGATACCAACTACTTTCTCTATCGCAGCTTCCAATTGACCCGGAATCCCTTTACACGCTTCATAAACCGGATCCAAAAACTTACCGGGTATCTCTCTAAAATTCAGATAGGAAAGAATATCTCGCTTCGTAAATACTTCTAGTGCCACTTCACTTAAATGAGAAAACAATGCCGGCCAATCTTCTTGTATTTCCGCTGACCCTTTAAATGCTTTTTTGCCGCTTATAATGTAGCGTACGTCTAGGTCAGGGTCCAGTTCTTCAAAGGCTTTTACGATACTATAGTGAAAGAACTTCCGATACTCGGGTGAAAAATCATCGTAATCGTCTAAGACAAAAATAACTCTCAGCTCTTGGCCGCGTTTTTCTTCATAATCATCATAGGCTTTGTAAATGCCTTTTATCAAGAGCCTTACCCACTTCTGGCATTGATCCAATGAGGCTTGCGAGGAAAAGCCTTGGTAATCGAAGGGATAGGTCGTAGCTTCTCCTTCTCCAGTACCTTCATAAATGCTTTCCAGCTTGGAATTAATCATCTCTTTCAAGGAAACAAGTTCATCTCGATTCACTTGTATTGCCTGGGTCAGCAACAGGGGCCACTTCTCAAACCACTCTTTCCCTATGCCTTTCGGAGAAAGCCAAACAAAGGGGGTGTCTATTTCTTTTAACAGGCTCCATAGCTGTCTCACCAATGTCGTCTTCCCTATACCCGTTTGCCCCGCAATGGAAAACAACCCTATACGGTCGTCCTTCTGGGTAAGTCCGTTCAGTAGCTTGTCTAATTCGACTTCGCGGTTGATTAATGGGGCATCCGACATATTTTTATAACTGTCCTATTTTCATGTCGTCATAAATCGCAATAACTTAAATCACTATAGGAACAAAAAACTGTCCAGGTTGTCTACAAATTATTGAAGTGACAGGACTGCCCAACCTAGATAAACTTTCTATATATCCAATAAATCATGCTCACTAGTCCGCTCAATTTAAAACAGCACATAAAAAAGCCCAGCTATCACTTTGTCTGTATCGCTTTTCTTGATGCCCTGATCATCGCTTTCTTTTTCTCCTTATTCGGTTCCCGTTTTATCTCCTCTCCGGGAATAGCTATTACTGTGCCCGATGCAAGCGCGGACATCGTCACCCAAAGCATCAAAACGGGTAATGTGATCGTTTTAACCATTAAATCAGGCAATATGATTCTGTTCGATGGGGGTATCCATAACCTTAAAACACTTCCCGTCTTGCTTGAAAAATACCTGCATAACAAAAACAGGGAGTATAGTCTTGTCCTCGTTAAAGCGGATAAAACGGTTGAAATAAACACACTTGCCCAGCTCGCTGGCATCATAAAAGCCCAAGGAATCACTCAAATACAATTAGCCGCAAACACTCGTGAATCTTCTCTTTAAAAAAGCGCTTCCGGTGAACTCGTTTCTCAATATCGCTATTGTGGCGAGCTTGGTTGTGTATGCCTTAGTTTACTTTTTTCTCTCTGGGTCAATTAACGCTCCCTATTTCCCTTCGTTTCAAACGGGTCATTTTCAGGTTAATAGTCTACCGGAGGCATCGGATTTCATCGCGTTTGAGCTCTATAACACCGAGCCTCTTTTCCTCCCTTCCGAATGGAGCGCAAACAGCAATATCCGTAACCAAAATTATACAACCGAGCAATTGGCTCTATTAAGCGCCTACGCCCCAAAGACACTAGAGGTAAATGTTCCTTCCACAACATTTTTGCCGTCCCGCTTCGCTAAAACAAGGGCGTACAGCGTTTTATTCACCTCCCCTTTCAATCTTTACAAACAGGATAAGGCTCCTTCGCTCAATAGGCTGCCAAATAAAGTCTACTTAAAGCAGGAAAACTTTAATGGCGCGTCACCCTCAACTTTAATCGATTTCGAAGCCTCAAGTAATACCAGCCAAGCCATTTGGTATCCCGTTTCTTTCGCTTTGCAGGTGCAGGACAGCCTGCCAATTGGTAAGCCCCAGCTCCTCAATTCTTCCGGCAACCTGGATATCGACCAAGAGCTTCTCTCCCGACTAGAGGGCTACATAAACCGCCAAAATCTTGAAGACGGTTATTACTGTATGACGTGGAGCCACTAACAATACGCTACCACCCTATTTAAAGCTGCGTAAATGCGTAAAAATTCACAGCTTTCCGCTCTTCTTCAGGCACTTCCACATACGCCACAATATACCGAAAATACCCCAAACGATCTTTAGGTACATCCAGCTTTATCCGCGTAATCTCTTCATACAAAACTTCAGGAGAACGCCCAATCAACTGGTAACTTTCCGTAAACCCCAAATCTAATAGATCCCGCGCGGTTGCTGTATTCACTTTCGGTATTTTCATAAACGCGGAATTCAGCGCCTCTAAATCTACCTTCTTCTTTTTCTTCTCAACAGACATATACGCCCTATAGTAATAGGCATTAACGATTATCTGGCAACAACTCAATCAGATCACTCAACGAGCGATAGTAATTCTTGATGTCAGAAATATCAGACATCGCGCCCACAACGCCGGAGAAAAGGTCTCTCTTCTCAACTTTAAGCTGCTGCACTCTCGCCTCAATCGTCCCCGGCGTAATCATCCGGTAAACAAACACAGGCTTGTCTTGCCCAATACGGTGCACACGGTCAATCGCTTGATCCTCCACCGCTGGGTTCCACCACGGATCCATCAAGAAAACATAATCCGCGTTATGCAGGGTTATTCCCACACCACCGGCACGCAAGCTCACTAAAATAATGCCCGCGCCTTCCAGCTTCTGAAAATCATTAACCGGTTCACCACGATCTTTCGTCTGCCCGGTTAAGGTAAACCGTGGCACGTCAGGGAAAAACTTCGCCAACGCCTGGTCAATCCGATCAATCAAGGAAGTAAACTGGCTAAAGATAACCGCTTTGTGGCCGTTTGCTAAAATCTCCTCAAGCTTATCGATCAAATTCAAGATCTTGCCGCTCGCCATAAAATCAATGTCCATCCAAGGCAACAACCCAGGGTCACAACACACTTGGCGCAAACGTGTCAACAGGGTCAAAAAGCTTAGCGACTGCTCACTCACAGCTTTGGGTAAATCATTCCCCAATTGCGTAATACCCTCCGAAGTCAATCGCTCATATTCCGCACTCTGCACCTCCGTCAACGGGCACAAACACTCAATCTCAGTCTTACCGGGTAATTCTTTTAAGACATCTTCCTTGGTTCGTCTTAAAACAAAGGGCGCAATCTGTTTACGTAAAATTTGTTGCACGTGAGGATTCGTAGATCGCTCCTCAAACTGCCTGCGCCCGCCCATTAACCCGGGCATCAAGAAGCGAAACAGCGTCCATATATCCAAATAACGGTTCTCCAGTGGCGTACCTGTCAAGACGATACGATGCTCGGATTGTATCTTCATACAAGCCTGGGAAACTTTAGCATCCGGGTTTTTAATATGCTGGGCTTCGTCTAAAATCACGTATCCAAAATTTGTACGATCCAGTAAAAATTTATGTCGGCGTAACTGCGTATAACTCGCCAACCACAATACTTTTTCCTCGCAGCTGATAAAGTCATGTCCTGCTTTTAAAACCTCAGTCCGTAGATGCGGGAAAAATCGTTTTGCTTCTTTCTCCCAAACAGGAACAACACTGGCTGGGCAAACTATAATATTCGGCTTATCATAGTAATCACGGCTCGCAATCAAAGACAATATTTGCAACGTCTTACCCAATCCCATTTCATCTGCCAACAACCCATGGCAATTATTATCACATAAATGCCATAACCAAGAAACGCCCTGCTTCTGATAGGATCTTAAAAATTCGGGCAATGCTTTGTTATCACTGGGAATCATATGCAGAGACTCTCGCCACTGCTTCAACTCGTCAGACAAATTCACCTTCACGGGATCATCCTTCAATAAGGAGAACATCAGGTACTTTGGAATTTCATCCTCAGGGCTCGAATCCATCCAGTCCTTCCAACTCGCCAACATAGCCGTCTTCTCTTTTGTAAGGGCTACAAGCCCCACTTTTGGAATAAGTAGTGGCTGATGGTGCGCCCGTATCAATCGCACGCAATCCTCTGGCTCCAAAATACTTTTCCCAATCCGCATATCCCAAGAAAAATCAAGCGTGCCTTCATCTTGATCAACAAGCGAAAGGGTTAGCTCTACTTCCTGGATGCCTTTAGGGATACGTTTCAGCTCTTCCGGTAGATCAAACTCGAAATACGTTTCCCATGTGCCCACTTCTTTATCCCAGAAGGTCTTGATTTGCTCCAAATCGTCCAACACATACGTGCCGGCATTGGCTCTAAACTGAAAACTCGATCGTCTTGCCAAGCTCGCCAATCGTATTAATTTCTCACGCTCTTGGGGCGTTGTCTCATCGGGTAAATTCTTTCCTTGCTTTAAGGCTAAGGAATAGGTTCCGTCCGCATGCTTCCACTGTGGCTTAAATAAAATACTCTTCAGCCGAGACTCAAATTGCAATACTAGTGGCCGCATCCCATTTGTCTTTGGTTTGCTCAATGCCACATTATACCCAGCTTGCGCGGGTTCTTCACATTTAGTAGTAACTTCCTGTTTCGCTTCTTGGGGCGTACCTTCCGTGGCAACCACTTTTACAATTTCTAAAAACCCCGCATAGGCGAGCGCTCTGCCCAAAAAGCCGTCTTGTCCCGCGACACGAATGCTAAAGCTTTCCCCGTCACAGTCCACTAAGGCGTAACAGTCTTCTTGGTCAAATCGAGCATTCACAATAGCTCCCGTCTCCGTCAGCTCCAGCTCCCTGATCTCAAAATTTTGAAATATCTCTTTCCCGAGGGACACTTCACTCGGGCTAAATTGCGTTTTCCAGTTAAGTCCTATTTTTTCAGACCAAAACTGAATCGATTCGGGGCTATATATATGTTTTGGGGGAGATAACGGCATAACATACTCAAAAGGTTTTTATAAAGGAGATCCTAGTTTATCGGAGCTCCATTTCCAAAGCAGGGGTATTGTGCTTAAAAATATAAGGTTGATCAAGTAAAAAAACGAATAATAATTCTCGAAAGGCTTTGTAGAAAGTCCTGCACGACATTAGGAATCCCAATGTGTCCCATGATTTACCGCTTCCAAGCGCCATCCATTAGGGTCAATCACATACGCGGCATAATAATGAGCATGGTACTCCAGGTGCATCGATGGGGTTCCATTACAAACAGCACCCAATTTTATCGCATGCTTATACCACTCATCCACAAAGGATTGGCTACGCGCGTGAAACGCAATATGCAATCCTCTCGCTTTTCCTACATACTCATCGGCGTTCCCTTTCACGCCAATCCAAAAAAATGGCTTACCGTGCTCTCCATAACCCGCCATACTATATTCATTAAAGGTCATCAAGCGCTCTATACCGAGAATAGCAAGCGTCTCATCATAAAAACGCATGGATTGCTCAAAATCATTAACCGCAATCGAAAGGTGGTCTAACATCGTCTTATAGGGGGTTGAAAAAATAATAGATAACTATATGCATTCTGTCCAATCCCTCTTTTTTGTCAACAGGGAAAGCCGAAAAAAGCGTTATTAAAATCAACCAAATCGCTTACTCCTAGCCTCAACTGCCCATTCATAGGTCTCCGAATAATGCTTGGCAGACTTATCCCATGAGCACTCGTGGCTCATCGCATTGTGTTGTAATTTTTTATACGCCGACTTCCGATCATAATACGTAGCGCATGCCCAGCCTATTGTATAATAAAGGGCTTCCGGCGTAGGGTGTTGAAATAAAAACCCTGTCCCTTCATCTTTGTCTTCTTGATATTGTGCAATGGTATCGACTAGGCCTCCGGTCGCTCGCGCAATCGGTAAGGTTCCATACTGCATCGAATATAGCTGATTTAACCCACAGGGCTCAAAGCGGCTTGGCATAATAAAGAAATCACTCCCGGCTTCTATCTTATGCGCCAAGCTTTCTTTATAGCCTATGTATACGCCTACGCGCCCTGGGTACAGGGCGGCCATCTGGTTAAACCCGTTCTCCAAAAAGCTTTCTCCGGTTCCCAATATCACAATCTGTATGTGCATCTCGTGCATAATCCAGGGTATGATATTCAGTAATAGATCGAGTCCTTTTTGATCAACCAGGCGGGATATGACTCCCATCACCGGGATAGAGTCGTTCACTTCTAAATGAAAGAGCTCCTGTAGGTCTTTTTTACAAATGGCTTTTCCGGATAAATCGTCTTTGCTGAAGTTTGCTTTAATGAGTTTGTCGGTCTCAGGATTCCAAATATCGGTATCAATCCCGTTAACAATGCCGACTAAATCGCTCGCGCGAAACTTTATCACAGGATCCAACCCGCACCCGTACTCAGCCGTCTGTATCTCACGCGCGTAATTCGGGCTAACTGTCGTCAACTTGGTTGCGTTATATATGCCCCCTTTCATCATATTAACATTGCCGAGCGCCTCCAAGCAGTCTTCTCGAAGCACATGGGCAGGTAATCCCGCAAATCCCAAAACCTCTGGCCCAAAGATCCCTTGGTGCATCAGGTTGTGAATCGAGAACACACTCGCCACATTCCCTAGGGGCTTTCGCCACTCGATTGTATTGAGATAAACAGGTATCAATCCCGTCGTCCAATCATTGCAATGAATCACATCCGGCACCCAATTCAAGTAATAACATAGATCCATAGCCGCGCGGCTTAAAAAGGTAAAGCGCTCATTGTTATCAGCATGGCTACCCCAGGGGCCTGTATAGATTTCGTGTCGCGCGAAATATTTATTGTACTCAATTAAATTAAGCTTCACACCGGAATCTTCAAAATTCGTCTCCCACAATTGGCAAAACTCCACTCGTCCGTATCCCAAATTTACAATCATGGGCTCAGGATAAGCTTTATAGTCTCTAGAAAGATCCCAGCCACCGTACTTCGGGCATATAATGCGCACCTCATGTCCTAGCTTCACAAGCGCTTTAGAGAGCGCCGCCACCATGTCCGCTAATCCGCCTACTTTCGCATAGGGTGCCACCTCGGGGCTGACCATCAATATCTTCATATGCCTCCCATAAGGGACTATTGTAATGAAAAAGGCAAAAACAAAGCGCGGCTCCTTCACTCGTAAAATTTTGCAAAACCGATCACTTCGATTAGAATACCGTCATAACCTCCCTATTAAGGCTAATTAACTACGCTCGCGCTCATAGACAATACCAATTTCAACGCTCTTACCGCTTTTCACAAGAACGCCTTTCTCCTTAATACTGCAGAGTCACTTACCCCTTACGCAGCACTTAAAAAGCGAGTTGTAAAGAAAAGAACGATCATTATTACTGCAATCAACAGGAGGATTTTTGTTCGGGGTGTCATATACCAAAGGTAACAATGCTTGCTTTCAAGTTCAAACAATTATTTTCTACCTAAAACGAGCGTAAAAAACTGACACCCTTATGTGTAGAAATTTATTACTTTTAACAAGAAAATCCACACGTTTCCAGAATAAATAACCATGATTCCTTATTAAACCTTAGAGCCTAATTTTTAATAAGATGCTCTCATTTTTCCAAAAGTTTGTTTCAGGTGAAACAAACCGCCCTTTTTTATAGCGAATTTATATCGAATCTACCGGAAATATACCAATAAAAAATCCCTCTAAGAAGCCTCGTATATCAATAAGAAATAACGAACTTAACCAAACAAAATATCCCCCTGAAATAGTGAAATCATTCCAACGAAATCACTAAACTATAGCTAAAATTAATACGAAAAAAACAGCCCCCTGAGCCACACCTCCAATAGGACGGAAAACGGCATTGCTTTGACAAATCGGTAATTTACATTAAGAATAATAGAATATGGACCACCTACATGCTTATTGGCGCATGGAATACGTTGAAAGCTCTAAACAACCAGATGACAAGAGCTTGTTCACGAACATCTTGGAATCCGGAAACGATAGAGCGGCGCTCATCCTCTATCGCAGCCAACACGCTTTTCTCATCCTGAACAAATTTCCCTATAACGCCGGCCACCTCATGGCTGTTCCGCTTAAGGAAGTCCCTACATTGGCCGACCTTAACCTTGAAGAACGCGCCGATTACATGGATATTATCATTAAAGGACAAGAGATCCTCACCAAAGCCCTTTCGCCTAGCGGCTTTAATATAGGCATGAATATCGGCAGCGCTGCCGGAGCAGGCATACCAGGTCACCTTCATTGCCATATCGTCCCTCGCTGGCAGGGGGATACTAACTTCATGCCGGTGGTAGGCAACACACGTGTACTCCCTCAAGCACTGGACACCATGTGGCAGCGTCTTAAACAATTCGCTACCGAAGAGGCCTAAAACCGCTCCCCTTAACCCTTTTCACGACACGATACCCAACAACTCAATGGAATCAAAAACACTACATTTCGCAAACCCAAGATTACTCTCTCAGCTATATCACAATAATGAGGCAAACCTCACTCATATCGAAAAAGCATTCAACGTGAGTCTTACAACTCGCGATGATTGGCTCACCATAGAGGGTACCCAAGATGACATCGCCCGTGTCTCCGAATTATTCGATATCCTGAACCTTGCCCGCGCACAGGGGCTCAATATTAATGACTCCGATTTCGATCACATGCTTATTGGCGTTGTAGAAGGGCGCGCCCATGAATTCAGGGAAACGTTTGAAAACCCGCTTATTCTCAAAATACGCAACAAAAGCCTGGTCCCAAAAACCATCAACCAAAAGCGCTACCTACAATTCATTCAAAAACATGAGATCGTCTTAAGTGTAGGGCCCGCCGGTACCGGCAAAACCTACCTGGCCGTAGCCGCCGCACTCGATGCCCTCCTCAATAAAAAAGTCGAGAAAATCATCCTAACAAGGCCAGCCGTAGAGGCTGGAGAAGCCCTCGGCTTCCTCCCAGGAGACCTCCAGGAAAAGATCCTCCCCTACCTACGCCCACTATACGATGCTATGTACGACATCCTTGGCCCCGAAGACACCGAAAAAATGATGGAAAAGCGTATCATCGAAATCGCACCCCTAGCCTACATGCGTGGCCGCACCCTCTCCAACGCCTACGTCATCCTAGACGAAGCCCAAAACACCACCTCAGAGCAAATGATGATGTTCCTCACCCGCCTAGGCGACAACAGCCGCATGATCGTCACCGGCGACATCACACAAATCGACCTCCCCCTTAAAAACAGATCGGGCCTCAAGCAAGCCATCTCCGTATTAAACAATATACAAGGCATAAAGATATTTTATTTCGAAAATTCAGACGTCGTAAGACACCCTCTTGTGCAGAAGATAATAGAAGCCTACGAACACTTCTTCAACGACCGCGAACGCTAATTTATACTGAATTTAACACGATGCCCATCCAAAAACCAAAACGCGCCCGCCGCAAACGCCGCGACGAAGAATCCATCACCCCGGAAGCCTTTCTGGAAAAGAAACATATCGCCGGCGCCATAGTTTTTGCACTATTTGCCATAACTACAATCGCCATATGCTTCGGAGGGCAGACGCCAGCTACACTACAAGTCTTACCAAAACAAATAGCGAACACAAGAATCGTTGCCAACTTCCCCTTCACCTACGAAAGCAAAATATTAACTCAACGCAACCAAGAACAGCTTCGCAAGCGCATTGCGCCCGTATATCATCTAGACATGTCTGTCTACGAAAAGTTCAAAAAAGACATGATCCTGTTAGCTGAGGGCCTAACCGAAATTGAAGACAAAGGTATCAAGCAGCAATTAAGCCCAACTGAAATAGAAAGCGAAGTCAGGGACTTAAAAACCAAATTTAGCAATAAAACCGGCTACTTCTTAAACGCGGAGGACTTAGAGTCCATACTCGTATCTACGGACAAGAACGTACAGGAACAGCTATTTGAAGAAGGTTTAATCATTCTTCGTGAAATATTCAGAGAAGGTATTTACGATCCAACCGAGCTAGGGGCAAAGGAAGGCAAAACATCTCCCTATTTTTATAGCATCGAAATCGAAGGACGGCATAGTGACTCTCGAGTCCTATCCGAAGAAGAAGCACTACGCTTTTTGCGAATTAATCTATCCGCGCTTGATATAGACGCGAAGGTAGCTAGGGCCATGTTCCGTATTCTTAAGAGCGGCATAAGCTCAAACTTAATATACGATGCGGCAAAAAGCGAAAAAAAGGCAGAAGATGCCATTGCGAAAATGCAACCCGTAACTGTTTCTATAAGCGAAGGGCAAACCATAATAGAGCCGGGAACAATTGTAGGACCAGAGCAATACGAAACGCTCATTGCCTATCGTGATAGTGCAAAAAAACATGAAGATATTGGATTAGGCTTTAACGCCTCCCTCATTGAGCTTTCTGTTGCAACTCTTGGCATTCTCTTTGGAGCCGTTGTCTACCTGCGCTTAAACATGCCCAAACTATTAAAAAGCAAAAGAGATCTAACTTTCTGCGCAATTCTTTTTTTATTAAACCTGTTTATAATACGACTCATTCTCGAACTTGGTGAAACCGACCTTTTTGGTGCCAATTCTGTTTTCCTTTCGATTCTGCCCTACATGGCGCCAATTGCTCTCAGCGCGATTCTAATAACAATTATGCTGAATGCTCGATCTGCTATCATTGTCTCCCTATTGGTCAGTTGTTTTTATGCCCTCATGCTCGGGAACGTTATACGCTTCCTACTACCTAGCATACTGGTCTGCCTAGCTGCGATTCATTATTCCAACCATATCGTTTTGAGAACAAGGGTTATACGCGCAGGAGCAATTGCCGGCCTGATAATGGCAATTTGCGCCGCCTTTTTAGGAATATTTAATGACATCAATGTATTTACCATTCTTAATCAAATGTTAACCGCACAAATTGCGGGTATATGTACGGGATTGATAGCGATTTTCATTATGCCCCTATTGCAAAGCGTGTTTAAGATGACAACAGACATCACCTTACTCGAGTTAACAGATTTCAATCACCCCCTGTTAAGACAACTACAATTAGAAGCCCCCGGAACATACCACCATAGCTTAATGGTAGCCAATTTAGCAGAACGTGCCGCGGCGGAAATAAAAGCAAATCCGCTAGTATGCCGCGTCGGTGCCCTCTTTCACGACATTGGAAAGGTTGTGAAACCAGAGTATTTTGTTGAGAATCAAAAGGATGGCATTAACCCGCATATGGATCGCAATCCCTCAATGAGCGCATTAGTAATCAAAAGCCACGTAAAAGAGGGTTTATTGATGGGCAAAGAATCAAAGCTCCCCAAAGCTGTATTGGATATAATTGAGCAGCACCATGGAACTACGCTCATTCAGTACTTCTTCGACAAGGCTCAACGCCAAAAAAAGCAAACAAGTTTACCCTTCATCGCGCCGGAAACGATTATTGGGGAAGAAAAAATTGATGAATCTACGTTCCGCTACGACGGTCCGAAACCCCAGTTTATAGAATGCGCCATTGTAATGATTGCCGATACGATAGAGGCCGCTAGCCGCACCTTGAAAAAAGTAAGCGCCCAAAGCATCGAGGAATTAGTAGATCAGGCCTGCAAGGAAAAGATTGAAGATGGGCAGTTAACCGAATGTCCAATCACCCTGAAGGAAATTGAAAAGCTCAAGAAAAGTTTCATAGTGACAATACTCAACACGCTACATTCACGAATAGAGTACCCCAAGGGAAAAGAATCCTCAAGGAGCGCTTATGAACCCAAACAACCCATCAAGATACCTGCGGACGACACAGGAGGTGATGTTTAATATAAATTGCATGAGGGAAGTTTTCATCAATAATCAACATCCTAACCTGAAGTTTGAAGCTGACTCGCTTGAAAAGATTATTGCGCTATTAGACAGTATTCCCGAGGCTAAAATACCACCAGGGGAGCTTTCCATCGCATTTTTAGAGCGCCCCATCATTATCGAGCTACATAAAAATTTCTTTAATGACCCCACGCCAACGGATGTTATGACCTTTACCGGTGATCCTGAGATGGATTTTGCCGGAGAAATTTGCGTTTCACCTGACCAAGCTATGGAAGTGCATAATGACCACCGCGTCACATTTCCTTACGAACTCATGCTTTATATCGTGCACGGTTGGCTACACCTGGCGGGCTATAATGACAAAACAACTGAAGATATTCAGCAAATACGGCATATGGAAAGCGTGGTGATGCAAAAAATACTTGAATGTGAGGGCTTGCCTGAGTTTGTTTTTTTGGATAACGTATAGGCTGTTCCATACACTGCCATGTTTAAATCAATTAGAAGTTCATTTTTCACAGGATTATTAATCCTTCTGCCATTAGCCGCTACGATTTTCGTAGTTAAGTTTTTAATAGAGTCTATTGGGGCTCCCACAAGTAAATTGATATTCTGGTTTATTGATTCAAGTTTGCGTGACCAAATTTGGTTTGAAGGGATGTTAAGCATTGCTTCGATTATCATTATAGTCGTTTTCATAGCGATTTTGGGATTATTATCCAAGTACTTCTTAGGGCGCTTAATGATGCAATTAGCTGAAAAGGTAATCACATCCGTACCTTTTGTTAAGACTGTTTATAATACGGTGAAGCAAATTGTTGACACCTTTAGCCAACAACAAAAGGCGGTTTTTCAAAAAACAGTATTGATCGAATACCCTAGACCCGGGGTTTATGCTTTAGGCTTTTTAACAAGTACCACAAAAGGCGAAGTACAGCAAAAGACTGGAAAAGTTGTGGTTAATGTGTTCGTGCCAACAACACCTAACCCGACTAGTGGATTTCTATTGATGCTCCCAGAGGACGAGGTGATCGATTTAGAAATGAGTGTTTCTGATGGCATGAAGGTTGTTATTTCTGGAGGAGCACTTGTACCAGCTTATAATGCAAAACCGCTTGATATCGGAAGCTAGATGCAATTTCAGGAATTCAGGGGGTACGTGATCCATAAAGCGCCCTCGGCTTCAGAAAAGAGTATCAGCCGAATCAGTATCCTTACCGCTGCTCAAGGCATTATATTAGGCTTATTTAGGGAAACCAAAAAATCAAGAGCCAGCTCCAGCATAGACCTCTTTGATCTTGGGGAAATTGTGGTTAAGACGAGAGGTTCGAACCAAGATACTTTTTTCATTCAAGAGTTTCGGCTAGAAAGGCGGCATAGCGACATCAGCCGCAACTACGAGGCTTTTACCTACGCATGCTCGCTCTCCAAACTTTTGTACAGAAATAACCTGCACCCTGAGTCTACGGAAGACCTCTTTTTGCTTTGGGAGAAATCCCTGCAACATCTTTTAAACGGATATGCCCCCAGTGTCGTTTACCTAAAAGCGATTTATCTATTGGTGCAACAAGAGGGTTACCCCGTGAAGGAAGCCTGGCTTAAACAATTACCCACAAAGCTCAGAGAAAGCACCTGGGCTCTATTAAAGGAGCAGTTGCACGCGAAAGCCGACCGAGAAGATCCCCCCGAACACCAAGAATCCATCGAGCGACTACACCAATGGATTCGAAAGGAAACGGCGATTATAATTTAGTCTATCGGAGATTGGAGCACACGTTCTGTATTTGCTACAAAACGATCACTTGCAGCCGTTAATGCTTGAAGCATTTCAGCAGTGAGCTCGCAATCGCCCGCTTTGGCACATTCTTTTACTTGTTCCGGCTTACGACTGCCGATAATGGTCGTTTGGATGTTCTCTTGGGCAATAACCCAAGCCAAAGCAATTTCAGAAGGATGCCTGCCGAGGTCTTGACCGATGGAAGCCAAGAGATCGTACACCTTAGCAACCTCACTTTTGATCGGTTCATCAAAAAAACTGTCATAACGGTTCGTACGGGCAGCGACTTGGCGATCCGTTTCTGTTAATTTTCGTGCTAAGAAACCTCTGGCCAATGGAGCATATGCCATATAGGTTACCCCTGATTGATGACACAGTTCACGTGTGCGCCCTTCATAAAAGCGACACAGTAAATTATAAGGTACTTGGTTGATAGAAAAATCCGCGAGCTGATCCCCTAGTAACTCCAAATCTTGCTCATGGAAGTTGGATAAGCCAACAGTCAAAGCCTTTTTACTTTCCTTCAGGGCAAACATGATATCGCAAAAAAGAGAAGCATTTTGCATAAAATCAGATGGCCAATGAATCAGGTAAAGGTCTACATAGTCGCGATTAAGCCTCAAAAGCGTCTCATCTAGGCGCTTTTGATAAGCCTCGAGCGTTAGCTCGGCATCCGGCCAAATTTTTGAAACAATAATAACATCATCTCTTTTATTTCCCAGAGCCCTTCCTAGACGACGCTCGGATTCACCATCACCATAGCCCTCAGCAGTATCAAATGCGGTTATACCACAATCAACAGCAGTTTTTATGACAGTTTCCGCCTCAGTTGCGCTACACTTATCGCCCCAACCAATGCTCGGGGCGAGTTGCCAGCAACCCATCGTAAGAACGCTCCAATCTTTATCTATGCCTAAGCAACGGGTATATTTCATAATATCTTTAAACTTACAGGTATTCGCTCTCTTTATTTGGACTTTTGGGGCGGTGCCTTATCAACGTCTAGCTTCTTTTTTTGGTAATAGCCCTTTTCTTTTGGGGAACTGGGGTCCGTGCGAGGAATAGGCCTAAGCTCGGTTCGATCATCTTGAGGATGAGGAAGCGGCGCTAACGCATCTGGCTCAAGGTGGCCCGGAGGAGGTGTTGGTTGCTGTTCTCTTGGGTGCGGCCGAGGAGGAGGCACTCTAGCCAATAACGGACAACTAATCGCAATCATAGACACGAAAGTAAGGACTAACAGCTTTTTAATAAAAGAAGGGAGGGGCATCGTTTTTAGTTTAAAAAAGAATATCGGTGCACCACAACATCAAAAAAGCGAATACAATACGGCATCATTCAATCACTCCGGATCAGCGGGACTGGACACAAATTCGTCCTTATTAACAATGGAATTGTCCACAACACCAGCCTGGGGGGATGATGCCTCTACTGCCTGAGCCGTTAGTGCCACAACTGTTTGAGTTTCAGCTGAGAGCTGGAAAGCCTTTTGTGTTTTTTGCTCAAGTTGCTGTAAGTCTTTTTGTGCATTTTTTTGAATTTTAGCAGGTTCCTTAAGTGCCTGTATGGCGGGAATCACGGCGTTAAGTGCTGCAAGAACACCTTGATCCGTGATATTAGCATTACGGATAGCCTCCAATATAATATTCTTATCTGCTTGAGTAATGGGTTCAGTCCTTGATTCGCTTGTTGCTATATTGCCCGATGCCAGATCCTTGTTACCCAAAGAAGTCGTTTTTGCGCCAACATTAAGCTCGCTAACAATCTTTTCGACTTCTTGCAGACCATCGCTGTTAATAGAAACATTATAGGCAGTTGACGTAACCGAACCAACCACATTAATGATCTTCATGACGAACGAGCCGGTTGTCGTATCCATCACAAAGGAAACATCTGCGATGGTTCCACGAATACCAGCAACGCCTGCTTGGGTGGTTATCTTAAATGAAGATTTTTTGCTTAATTTTTTTACATCCGCAAGGAGTTGCCCATAGTTGAGAATCAAATCACTTGTGGATTCGCTCGGATCTGCGTCAAGAAGTTCAAATTTTCGAGTCGAATCATCAAATGATTCTTGCCTAAAACTCGCAATGGAAAGACTGGTATTACTGGAAACAACAAGAGTTGAGCCGTTTGAAAAAACCAAAACACAAGAACCATTATCACCTGTAGTAACCGTATAACCCTCATCTAAAATTTGGCCATTATGCGCGACAAGCTTTTGGTCATCAGTACCTTTAAGAGCCGACACATCTCCTTTTACGTTCATAAATTTCACCATCCCTTTTGGGAGCTCTGCAAGAAGTAATTGTCCTGAGAATAGTAAGGATAAAAATATGAATGAAACGATTTTCGGCAATGGTAATGGCATTTTGGGACGTAGTGGTTCTGTGACAAAACTCAAAGTGATGTTAATTTAACATCTATTCAAGCTAAATATGTAAGCCAAAAAAACTATCAAGTTTTCGCTTGCAATTTGCGCAAAACCGTCTACTTTATAATTTCATTTGAATCGGGACGGCTAGCTCAGTTGGTTAGAGCGGCTGGTTTACACCCAGTAGGTCACAGGTTCGAGTCCTGTGCCGTCCACCATTTTCAATTATTTTTGAAAAGTTCTTATTATTGCATTAGCAAACAAAAAAAGGCAGAGTTTTCCCTGTAGTTATGGAAAGAAAACTTAAAATAGCGAGCAGACGCAGCCCCTTGGCGCTGATTCAAACGAATATGGTAGGCGAACACTTAGCGGGCGTATCCGGTTATGAGATCGTTGAAAAGGTGACTACTGGTGATAAACAGCAAGGATGGTCTTTAGAGAAACAAGGTGGGAAAGGCCTTTTTACGAAAGAACTTGAAGAAGCTCTCCTTTCAGGGGAAGCCGATATCGCAATGCACAGCGCGAAAGATCTGCCAACAGAACTACCCAAGGGCCTTGTGATCGCAGGCTATCTGCCAAGAGACACTCCCAATGATGTGCTGATCCTGAGAGAAAATATAGTTGGATCGCCCCATAAAATTGCTACAGCTAGCCCCAGAAGGCGTGCTCAAGTGCGTGTAATGTACCCTAAAGCTGAGTTTTTAGAAATACGAGGGAATGTAGCCACTCGACTGAATAAGATGGTAGATGGCTATGCGGATGCTACCGTTATGGCAGCGGCTGGGCTTAAGCGCTTAAACATAGAAAGCTATAGTGGCTTAAAGTTCATCCCATTAGCCGTGGATCATATGGTGCCTGCGGTAGGACAAGGTGCAATCGCGATTGAATGCCATAAAGACAGGATTGAGGAATTCAGACCCCTGCTTGATGCGGAGACATTTCAATCCGTTTCTATTGAAAGAATTTTCCTGACCATGTTAGGCGGTGGGTGCCAAACTGCTGTTGGCGGGCATTTTACAGATGGTCACTTGCATATTTTTCACGAAGCCGCGGGGTACAGCAAGCACCCCCTCCACAATATAGTGGATTTAGGCCAGACAGCAGAGCGGATTGCTGATATCATACAAGCAATTGGAGTGTTACAGTAAACGAGTATAAACAATTTCCATTAAAGTTGTTGATTTTTCTTGTAAACGGCCATATAAAATTGTATCATTTTTGCTTTTAGCCATTTAAGGCTAATTAATTCAAAATAAATTAAATGAACAAATTCAATGACTTCAATATACCCGAGGGGCTTAAAGGTAGGCTTACTGGGATGAATTATATAACACCCACGCCTATTCAAGAGCAAGCTATACCGGTTATTCTTGAAGGAAGGGATGTTTTGGGCTCTGCCCAAACGGGAACAGGGAAAACAGGAGCGTTTATTATTCCCATTATCGCCAATTTGATGGGCGATGAGGATGGATCCGCGATTATTCTGACCCCAACAAGGGAGCTTGCCAGACAGATTTATGGCATAGCAATCCAAATGCTTGATAAGAACAGTGGCATTAATGCCGCATTGTTAATTGGCGGCGAATCTATGCACGGCCAGCTGCAGCAGTTGCGCAGGAAGGCGAGATTGATCGTGGGAACTCCAGGGCGTGTCAATGACCACTTGGATCGTAAGAGCTTAAATTTAAGCCAGACACGTTTTCTAGTATTAGATGAGACGGACAGAATGCTAGACATGGGCTTTGGCATACAGATTGACGAAGTTGTTTCTTATATTCCAAAGGAAAGACAAACGCTTTTGTTTTCAGCAACATTGCCGAAAGCGATTACAAAGCTGTCTGACAAGTATTTAAGTAATCCCGTTCGCATATCTTCTGGCGATGTTAATACAGTCGCAAAGAATATCGTACAAAATGAAATACACACGAAAGACAAGTATCCTGAGCTACTAAAGGCTCTGGAAGCGAGTGAGGGATCTGTATTAATTTTTGTTAAGACACAAAGAGGTGCTGAGGAAATCAAGGATAAATTGATTCGCCACGACCATAGCGCAGACGTGATCCACGGCGGCTTGAGACAGAGCAGACGTGACCGTGTTATCAAAGCGTTTCGTAGCCAGAAGTACCGCATCATGGTAGCTACAGACGTTGCTGCAAGAGGGCTGGATATTCCGCACATCAGCTTCGTGATTAATTATGACATTCCACAGTGTCCGGAGGATTACATTCACCGTATTGGGCGTACCGCTCGTGGTGAAGACTCTTCTGGAGAAGCGCTATCCCTGATTTCTCCTGCAGATAAAGGTAAGTGGGTATGTGTACAACGCTTTCTTAAGGGCGACGAAGACGATATGCCACAAAACGGTTATAGCCGTGGCGGCAGCAGAAGCGGCGGCCGTGGTCGTAGCTTTGGTGGCGGCAGCGGAGGCGGAGGCAGAAGCTTCGGCGGAGGCGGCGGTCGTGGTCGTAGCTTTGGCGGAGGCGGTGAAAGACGCTCCAGCGGTGGCGAAAGAAGTTTCGGCGGCGAAAGAAGCGGCGGCAGTGGCGAGAGAAGCTTTGGCGGCGGTGAAAGACGCTCCAATGGCGGCGAAAGAAGTTTCGGCGGCGGAGAGAGAAGCGGCGGCAGTGGCGAGAGAGGCTTTGGTGGCGGTGAAAGACGCTCCAATGGCGGCGAAAGAAGTTTCGGCGGTGGCGAGAGAAGCTTTGGTGGCGGAAATCGTTTCGGCAGAAGAAGTGAAGGCGGAGAAAGCCGTGGCGGAGAGCGCAGCGACAGACCAAGATCATCTTCATCCCGCTTTGGCGGCGGCGGTCGGAGATCTGACAACCAAGGCGGCGGACGTGGAAAACGAGTTTTCAGCGTTGCTTAAATAGCAGCCCAATGGGCTTTATTAATAATCATAATCTGTTTTCAAATCATTAACATTTGAGAACAGATTGATTATCAATCAGGCTTAATTTAGAAATTAACGCGCATTTAATGCGCTTTTTTTCGTCATAAAAACGGGTGTTTGTTTCACCTGAAACAAATCTTTTCGCAAAATAGTGATCATAAGATCACTATTTTGCGATTTATACACAAATAAAGCGATCGTTTCTCGCAAGAAAAGAATTAATAAAAGCGACTATTGACTAATTTGCGAAAAAATAGACGATATAAATTTTGTCATGAACCTAAATTCACTTAATTCAAGTCCTAAAAAGAATAGTAATTTTAATAACGAGGTGAAAAGGCTCGATTCTCAGGGAAGCTCTACAACGGAAACGTTGACAGTAAAAACCTACACGAAAGATGTAAATGATCCTAACGGTGCCGGAAAATTCCTTATGGAAAGAAAGCCTGAGTATTTCGGTAGTGTTGAAAAGAAGGGATGGGAAATATTCAGTGAGGATGAGGTTAGCGAAATAATCGCAAAGATCGTAAAAAAGGTAGCGAAAGACAGCGCTAACATTAAAGGCAGCACGACTGCATCAGATATTAGTCTGGAGAAACTGAAGAAGGTTTATGCCAAAGAGTATTTAAGCCATTTCTTGGCAAGAGCTGGCTATTTGCCTCAAGTTATTTCGGTTCTATATGAAATGGAGTACACAGCTGACCAAATCTTTACCCTTCTTTCCGAAAAGGACTCGGGTGGCGACACTCCGTTTTATTGGACGGCTAGTAAAGGCAATTTACATAAGGTGATCGATTCCTCAAAGAAGGCCGGATTAACAACTGAACAAATCACTACCCTTCTTTCTCTAAAGGATCCGGATGGCTGCATCCCCCTTCATAGGGCAACGATGAAAGGCACTTTAAATAAGGTGATAGATTCCTTGGCCGGATTCACAACTGAGCAAATCACTACCCTTCTTTCCATAAGGGACTCGGGTGACTGCACCCCGCTTCGCCGGGCGGAGAAGAACAGCTGCTTAGGCTGGTCGGAATATTTATTGAAGTCGTACGGCTTAACGAGTGAAGACATTAAGCAATTGAAGAGCTAAACGAAGTGAGTGATGTTCGGCCGAGGCAAGGTTAGGTTGCTTTGGTGTTGTTGTGACTAAAAACAGTTAAGACTCTCAGGGCTAACGACACCCCCATCCCTGAGAGTAGACTTGCGCTGTGAAAGAAGCATCTCATGGGGATACCTGCGTTACCGATGGCGGCGACGGTGGCAGTAAGCATCCATAAAAGCATGTTTTGGAGGGTGAATTTGGTTAATTATTAAGTATAATTAATACCAAAAGATTGAAAAAATAAAAAAATAGATATACAATTAGTCATGAATCCGAAATCAATTAAATCAAAGCCAATAAAATATAGTAATTTCAAGAATGAGATGGGAAAACTCGGTTTTCAGGGGATTTCTAAAGAAGGAATGTTAAAGATAAAAACATTCAAGGAATATGTTAATAGTAATGTATTTAGAAGGGTCAAAAATTTTACAGGGATTGGCAAATCGATTAAGGAGCGAAAAACGGATTATCTCAAGGAATTTTTAAAGCAGGAGTCGGGAATATTCGGCACGGATACGGTTGGAAAAGAATTCAAACAATTTGCGAAAAAGGTAGCGAGCAACAGCATTATAATTAAAGACGGCAAGATTGTATCAGATATTACCCCTGATAAACTGTGGGATGCTTTATACATTGACTACGGCGCAAAGCATTTAGGCATTTCTGAAAAAGATTTTATAACACTAAAGGCCAAAGCATTAGGCTCTTCTCCTAGTGAGGAGGATGAATGGGAAGCGGTAACAATAAGCGAAGAGGGCTTAATGTTGATGATTGATACGGCCGAAGGTTGTGAACTAGGTAAAGATCTCGGTATTGCGTGCCTAAAAGCTTATTTAGCCTCAGACATTAAGAACAAAAGTACTACCGGATTTTCAAGTTATTTATCATCTAACGTAAAGGAGCTTTCGGTTGACTTAGTATCAATCGCCAAGGACATAGAATCAGGTAAGGACGTAAATATTAATGATTTTTACGAGCTGCTGGTGCATTTGGATGGGGAATCTGGGGCTGGCATAGGTAAAGAGGTTTTGCACAAACCGTTTATCGAGTATTTTAGCAATATTAACGCACTGAAACACCCTGATGTTCAGGGCAACAATCCTCTTCACTGGGCTGCTAAACTTGGTTCACAGGAAGCTTTTATAGCATTTCTGAAAATATTGGATGAAGCAGGGGATCGATCACTCCTCGACCAGGTAAATCATTTTAACGAAACACCTTGGGATGTTGTCCTAAAATCGGACGATTTGGAATTTATTGAGAACCTTCTTCTCTATGAAGGCATTAATAAAGATTCTTCGATTTTTAAAAATCTTAAAAAGCGCTTTGAGAATGAAATCACGAGACACAAGGACAATGCCGATTTTGTTTCCGGTTATATTGAGATGCGTAAAGTGCAGAACGGGGATCGGGATGCGTACAACAAATTACTGGAAAGCACATACAAAGACTGGGCAGCCAATAAGATAAAAGAAGATACGTCCATTGATGGTTTTATTAAGAGCTTCCAATACTTTGTTATTTATAGTTACGATGAAGCGAGCCGCGATGAGCTTAATGAGGCGAGCGGTAAAACAGAGTTAGGATCGCATATTAAAAAGGCACTTAATGACTCTAAATATAAAGTTAAAAATGAAAAACTTGACCGGTTCCTCAATCACATAAGGAAGGGGTATGCAGACTGGAGTATCTACAAACAGAAGCTTATTTCCGAAGAAGGGCAGACTTCATTTGAGGTATTCATGAGAAGTAAATCTTACGCAAAGCTATTGATCAAGATGCTATCGTTCGGGGATCTTTCTCTTATTCACGAGCTGGGTGAAGCAAGTAATAGACTGACTATCAGAGATTTATTAAGCTACTCAGACACTGATAAAGCGTTGGTGAATGACGTTATCAAAATGATCTTTGCGCGAAAAGACGCCTATTCGATTTTGACTTCCTTCGGGTATAAAACTGAAGAGATTATCACGCTCGCAAAGGAAAATGTGCACGCATTAGCAGAGGCTGGCTATTTGCCTCAAGTTATTACAGTTTTACATGAATGTGGATGCGATGCTGGCGAAATCGCGACCTTCGTGTCTACTAAGGACAGTCATGACAGAATCCCAATTCATAATGCGGCGGAGAAAGGCAATTTAGACGAGGTGATCGACTCCTTAAAAGCAGCAGGATTCGAATCTGATGGAATCATTACCCTTCTTTCTATCAAGCACGATAATGGCAAAGCCCCTCTGCATTGGGCGGCTAGCAACAGCAATGTCGACAAGGTGATTCTTTCCTTAAATGCTGCAGAATGCAAGGCTGATGAAATTCTTAAGCTCATGTCTATCAAGGACAATCATAGCAAAACCCCTCTGCATTGGGCGGCTAGCAACGGCAATTTAGACAAGGTTATCCTTTCCTTAAGCAAGTTCAAATTCACAAAAAAACAAATCATTGAATTCGTGTCTGCAACGGCCGCAAGTTACACAACACCGCTTCATTTAGCGGCGGAGAAAGGCAATTTAGACACGATAATCGATGCCTTAAATGCGGCAGGATGCAAAGATGATGAAATCGCTCATCTCATATCTATCCAGGACATTTTTGGCAGAACCTCGCTTCATTTTGCGACCCTTAATGATAATATAGGCGAAGTTATAGCTTCCTTAAAGACCGCAGGATGCACACCTAACCAAATCATTAGGTGCATGTCTATCAAAGATAAAAGCCGCAATCAAAGAACCTCGTTTCATCTAGCGGCCGCGAGAGGCAATTTAGACAAGGTTATCGATTCTTTAATGACGGACGGATTGGCTCAATCAATGACTTACTACATGCTTGACACGGACAAATCTGTTAACACCTCGTTTCATCTAGCGGCCGCGAGAGGCAATTTAGACAAGGTGATCGATTCCTTAAGCAAGGCTAATTTCACAAAAAACCAAATCACTAAATTCATGTCTGCAATGAACGAAAGCTACAGAACACCATTTCGTGTGGCGGCCGAGAATGGCAATTCAGACAAGGTGATCGATTCCTTAAAGAATGCGGGATTAGCAGATGACGAAATCAAACTATTGAACAGTTAGGCCTCTTGAAGCACGGGGATGGATTCGTCCGCGGTTTTCATTTTTTCATCTACGACTTTGGTGACGCAGGCGTCTGACCAGACATTGAGGGACGTTTCAATCATATCAATGATGGTGTAGAATGGGAGGATGAGCCCCAAGAGCGCGAGCGGAACCCCCATACCGGAGAGAAGGCTTGCGCTGAGGAAGAAACAGCCCATGGGGATGCCTGCGTTACCGATGGCGGCGACGGTGGCAATAAGCGTCCATAGCAGCATGGTTGGGAGGGCGACCTCGATGCCATTGCTTTGCATGAGGTAGATGACTGTTGTGAAAATGAACGCCGCGCAACCATTCATGTTAATGGTGGTGCAAAGCGGGAGGACGAAACGACTGACGGACGGGCTAACGTTCAAGTTTTTCTCTGCCGCATCAATCGTGACGGGAAGGGTACCGGTGGATGATTTTGAAAAGAAAGCCATTGAGAGAGCCGGAAGCATACCCTTCATCGCACGGATCGGAGAAATTTTATTCCACCAGAGCCAGGCGGGCAGAATAATAAGCCCCTGTACCAGGTTTGCCAATACAACAACCGTCAAGTAAGTGCCGATGCCACTGAGGTCTGAGCCCTGTGAGAGCTGAACCGTACTGGCTGTTATGAACCCGTAGAGCGCAAATGGGATAACAGCAATGACCCATTTTGTTAATACCAAATAGACACCATGGAGGCCCTTGAAGAAGTTAATGAGCGTGGTTTTGCTATTGGTATCCGGCAATTTGAGGATGGCAACACCGATCGCGATCGCCATGAACAGAACACTCATCACCTGATGGTGCAAGAAAGGTTCCAGGAGATTTGTAGGAATGAGCTTACTGATGTGTTTGACGTAGGAAACCGTATGCGCGTGCTCCATAGGCTCTGCCAAGCCAGTGAGATTTGGCGAACTGGGGCTTAAGAGGAGGTATAAACCGCATGCGACAAGGGCCGCGATGATGGTTGTACCAAACGTATAAGACAGGATCTTTCGACTCATTTTTCCCATAGCGCCCGCATTACTGTAGTTCGTGATCGTAACGATCAGAGAGAGCGCGATCAGCGGGAGACTGAGGAATTTGAAGATGTTGACAAAAATTTCTGAAACGGCGAGACCGATATTCTGTAACCACTCGATGCCGGAGAGGCCGCTGTAGATACCCAGTAAGATAGCCACAGTATAGATGGCGGCGGTTTGCCAAAGTTTAGGTTTTGATTTTGCGTGTTGTGTGCACATGGTATGAATTTATTGCGATAAAAGTTAATAGATTTTGAATTTCCTAGTATGTTCTTCAGGAAATGGATGTATGTTAAATACAGGTATGGGTATAGGAAAAGGAGTCGTCTAGGGACGACAACCCATGCCACAGGCAGCAAATGATGCACAAACGATCGCGCCAGCTCTAAAAAAGCTGCGTAATGCGGAATCGGATGTGTTACTGTTTAAGACCATTTGCGTAATAATTATCCACAATGCTAGGAGAAATGAAGCGGGAGGTCAAGTGATTAATCACCCAACAAGCCGAGAGGCAAGTTAAATGCTAGTTAGCCAATTTTTTATAAACAGAATCATAGATAGACAAACTGTTATGAAAAGCTTTCATGACATGAGGGCGTGGGCTGCTGCTGCGTGCTCGCTCCAAGTATTCTTTAACCGCTTCATTTATCACATCCTGAAGCTTTCTCCCTTGTGATTTCGCAAGTTCTTTAATTTCCTTTAGAACCGCTGCTTCGAGCTGAGATGAATATTTGACAGGATTTTTCATATCAATATCAATTTCAATTTCATATAAAATCAGTATTAATGTAAACTCAGAAAAAGAACCCGCTTTTCAGCTTGAAGACGTAAACTGAAAAAGACAACCGAAACGGAGCCTTGAATTTCAGTATAGCGCCTTAAACTGAAAAGCATAACGACCTGGATGCCCTTCTATTTAGGGGATAATACCAAACGATTTAGCAGCTTAAGCAAGGCTTGAGAATCTGCTTTTGACAAAGTATTAAAGAACCGCGCATCGACTGCCTCTACGATAGGAATGAGCTTTTGAGCGAGTGCCCTACCCTTTTTGGTGAGAGAGACGGATTTGGCACGGGTATCCTCTTTATTTTCAGAACGCTTTATGAGCGCTAGATCTGAGAGCTTGCGAAGGGACTTGGAGACAGTCATTTTATCGAGGCGAGAGAGACGTGCGATCGTGACTTGCGTGGGGGGTTCGTTATGCTCCTCAAACCAGCGGGAGACTGCGAGGATTACGAATTGGGCGTGCGAGATGTCAAAAGGGTCGAGGGCGACTTTGATGTGACGCTGCCAGGTAACTGTTGTTTGCCAGAGGAGGAATCCGGGACTCTCTTCTGGGGCATCGAAACCGAAAGCGGATTCTTGGGACTTTTTAGACATGTTGGGATGTGGCGAGATTGGCGAGGTTTTCCGTCTGCTGCGGAAGCTCCTTTACGATATTTCTGGCGACCAGGAAGATCCAAAGATACTTGAGCGGGCCTGTAACCTTGATGGACGTTGTCAATTTTAGCCCATTGGGAGTGCGCTCCATCTCATGCATACCGAAGAGACGGGCTCCGAAGAACTTGCAAGAATCCGTATATCTTTTCATTTCAACAACCTCGACCAACTTAAGGGAAACCTCGGGAGCTCCTTTGGGCTTGAATACAAAATGGCTACCCACCGCAAAGGAGTCTGACATTTTGGCATATTCGATATCGGTATCCCATTTGTGCCAGTTATTGACATCCTGCCAGAGCGGCCAGATGTCCTCGGGATTAAGATGCTTAAATGTTTTTGTATAAGAGCGAATCCACATGATGTTATGAGTGATGGTGTTTATTTAGTAAACATAATTACTGTATATGAGTTTACTATATTACGTCAAACAAATTTTTGCGCTCAGTGGGGATCTTTAGAACACGAGTGCTAGCCCGATGCCGAATTTGTCTTCGGAATCATAGTTAGCGGAAGCGTAGATGAGCTTGGTGAGCTCGAGGTTGAGGGTGAACGTGTATTCCTTGTCGGTATTCCAGACCCACTGGAAGGCAAGCCTGTCTGTTAACTGTAATTCGCTACCGAGCTGGAGACGGAAGTGGCCATTATTATCGACGCGCAACTGGGCATTGACGAGAAGCGGTAACATGTATTCAAGACCGATGAGACCGACATTTGTGTATTCATCATCCTCGCGCTTAAAATCACCACCCGCGTAGACTGCGAAAAGACGGGTGAAGTAGCGACGAAAAGCGGGCTCGAACTCGTAGTTCTTCTTATAATTGTGGCGCGCCTCGAACAAGACATTGTTATCATTGTTCATGAACATCGTGTTCGCAGCCGCAAAATTGGTGTAAACGGCGACATTTGAGGCATTATACCATTCCCCTCCGTGCTCTCGTTTTGCTTTACGGGAGTGCTCACCGATGGACGGATCAATATAACTCCCCTCGTAATGGATAAGACCCGCCATTGCGGTTTTCATGTGGTAGAGGTTGTGGCAATGGAATATCCAATCCTTGTCCTCATTCGCCTCGAATTCGATTGTGACGGTTTCGAAAGGTTCTACGTTGACGGTGTGCTTTAGAGGGCTGCGCGCGCCATGTTTATTAATAACGCGAAAGAAGTGGCCATGGATGTGAATAGGATGCTTCATCATCGTTTCATTCGTGATGATAAAAACTACGTTTTCGCCACGTTTAATGAGTATCTTATCCGATTCATTCATGGGCTTACCATTAATACCCCAGGTGAAACGTTCCATGGAGCCGGTTAGGTTTATCGGAATGGTTCTTGTCGGGTTGTCTACTGGAAGGGTTGTATCTGAAAGCGACTGAATGGGTTGGTAATTATTGAGATATTTGACGAGGGAAATGTCTTCTGCGGGCCTTGCCTGATGGGAATGATGGATGGGTGAGTGATCGCTCGTGGACGGCGCATCATCCATGCCTGACCCGTGATTCATGTTTCCCATGTGGTTCATGTCCCCACCATGCGACATGTCCATGAGCACAAGATTTGGCATGGGAATGCTGGGCGCAGGCACAAGTTCCCCGTCTCCAAACGTAGCGATTGCGTAACCGGTACCATCCTCTGAAGACGCCCTGAATTCGTACTGCTTATTATCGGGGATCGTGACAACGACATCATAGGTTTCCGCAATAGCGATGCGAATTTTGTCTGCAAGAAACGGTTGAACATTGAGCCCATCGGCGGCAACCACCTTCATGGGACCACCGGAGTATTGAAGAATAAAATACGAAGAAGCGCCGGCGTTAATAACGCGCAGAAGAACGCGAGTACCCGATTTAGCGCGCGAGAGGTGTTGCGCGTGATTGCCGTTAATCAAAAAAGCATCATAACCGATGTCGGTAAGATCCATAGGAGCCATTTGCATGAGTGCGTTTTTGAACCTTATCTTAACGGCCTCGGGACCATTCTGAAGAACCTTGAGCCAAGATTGCACATAGCCCTTTTTACGCGCATAGTAATCTGCGTCTATCTTCAAGTGCTTGAGGACATCATCCGGCCGTTCATTTGTCCAATCCGAGAGGACGAGTATGTATTCTTCATCATAATCCCGTTCAACTGATTCCTTGGGATCAAGAACAATCGGGCCGTACACGCCACTTTGTTCCTGAAGGCCGGAATGGGAGTGGTACCAGTATGTACCACTTTGTTTAACAAGAAATTCATATTGATAAAATTCGCCCGGTTTTATGGGAGGAAATGTGACATACGGAACGCCATCCATATCATTTGGAACCAAGAGCCCATGCCAGTGAATCGAGGTATCCTCATTTAAAGCGTTTGTTACCTTAATACGAAGCAAGTCTCCCTCAGTTGCTCTGATTAAAGGGCCAGGAATGGTGCCATTAACACTCATGGCCTGAACCTCCTTTCCGGCAAAATTGACGGTGAGCGGTTGGATGGTGAGTTCGTAGTTGACCGTTTTTGCGTGTGATAAAGACAAAAGCAGTACCGATGCGAAGATGGCAATGAAGCGGGGTAAAAAAGTTCTCATTCTTGGGCGGGGAGAGCGCATTAATGAGTGATACTACCCCATAACATTTTCGCTAGGCAAGCTGTATGTGAGCTGGAATAAGCAAGCTATGCCCTACCACTTTACGCCGAAGTCTTCTAGCCCTTCAGTATCGAAACGGACATAGCAGCGACCCATGCGAAGTTCGGTGGCATTAGGGACACTGGTGACTCCGGGTGATTTGGCTTCGAGCTCGAAGCCGAGGCTTTCGGCGACTGTGATGCTTCTGGTGTTTTCTTCATCGCAGAGGATAGAGAGTTTCTTGAAGCCGATTTCCTTAAAAGCGTATTGGATGATGGCCGTTACGGCTTCCCGAATGTAGCCCTTGCCTTGATGATCGAGGTGAATGTAGTAACCCAGTTCTGCGGATGGAATGGCCCAATTGGGGTTATTATAACCAACAACGCCTAGGAGTTCATCCTCAAGGAAGAAAGGGAAACAGAAAGTTTTTCTAAGAATGTATTCGCTGTAAAATTCGCGCGCGGTATGCTCTACATCGGTCCATGAGCTGACCCCTTCAATCCAATTGAACCATTTACCGTATTCTTCCCTTGAGTGTTCGAGCAATGCATATAGCTGCTTGCCATCGCCAGGCATTAAGGGGCGGATGGTGAGCCGATTTGTAGTGATCGGCATGGGAAGGTCTAGTAAAATTGGATCTTGGATACTCATTATTAATTAAATAGGAAAAAAGATACTGTAATTATGGATGAAAATGGAGTTAAAAGCAATTAGGATTTTATCCTTAATGGCCATGCCGCCAGCATTCTTGCACATGATCGTTGACCAAGCCTACAGCCTGCATGTAGGCGTAGATGATGGTTGAGCCGACAAATGTCATGCCGCGTTTCTTGAGGTCTTTGGAGATCGCATCACTTTCAGGGGTAGCAGTCGGCGCATCTGATAAGCATTTCCAGTGGTTGACTATGGGTTTATTATCAACAAAACGCCAAAGGTAGTTTGAGAAACTGCCAAATTCCTTTTGGATCGCTATAAAAGCTTGGGCGTTTTTGCGTGTGGCGTAAATTTTAAGACGGTTTCGGATAATGGCGGGATTATCGCGTAAGGCCTCGAGTTGCTCATCTGTCATTTGGGCAACTTTTTGAACATTAAAGTTGTGAAAGGCATTGCGATAGCCTTCGCGCTTTTTGAGAACGGTTTCCCAGCTGAGGCCGGCTTGGGCACCTTCGAGGATGAGCATTTCGAATAAATGTTTATCATCGTGAACAGGGATACCCCATTCGTTGTCGTGGTAGTCTGCGTAAAAGGCTTGGTTGGGTTTGTTGCCGAAGCAACGCTTTTTGCCGTCTGGGCTTGTAGGCAACTTAAGATTCATATCAATTTTCCTTATAACTTTTTACTGAAAATATCGACGTTTTGCACAAGTGGCCAAAGTAAGTTCTCCTCTATTCTGGTTTTTAGTGTAGTAAAGGCCTCATATGAAGGCAAGGTTGATTAAGTGCTTCAATAGCATTGATATCTTTTTAAAATAGGTCAATCCCTTGGGCCATATCAGTTTCAATAAGGCCAGGATAAACACCGAATACGGGAACGTGATGTGAGTGCCTGATCAGTTCCATTCTAATACCTTGCGTAACCACTCGCCAACTACCGTCATTTCGATAGGTAATTTTTTCGTTTTTCCGTATTGCGGAGGTTAGACAGACAGGCCAGCGGACACTCCTGGCTTTTTATAGAAAGCGTTTTTTCGCGAATGCTCTACCGGACCCAAGTTTGAAGTATTTCTCTAAGGACATGGCTTTTTCTCTTGTTTCTACTGCTATGTAGCTTTTGAGTTTTGCGGGGAGAAGGGCTGCGGTTGCGGGGACTCTTTTATCGTTGTGAGCTGTGACGCGTTGTTTGAGGTTATTGCTGAAGCCGATGTAAATGGAGTTGTTTGAGAGTTCTAAAAAATAAACGTACCACATTTTGAGGGGAGTTGTTGGGGTCTTTGTGTGTGTGGGGGGGCTTTATTTGTTTTTTTGGCCTTTGGGATTTTTTTTATTCAGGCCGTAGAGCCTGCCTGCGCTCGTGAGGTTTGATGTTGGGGTTCTTTTTTTGGGCCTTTTATTGTTTTTTTTGGCTTTTGGGATTTTTTTATTCAGGCCGTAGGGCCTGCCTGCGCCAAGGCTTCGGCAGACACTCTTAGCGACTCATCTCGTTACGGGCGGAACGCCCGTATCTCGAAGCGCTAAGGTGGCGGAGAGGGAGGGATTCGAACCCTCGGTACCGTGAGGTACACAGCATTTCCAATGCTGCACTATCGGCCGCTCTGTCACCTCTCCAAGATTTAAGTATTCGAATGTAATTCATTAAATGCGTTGGGTCAATGGCAAAAAATGGTCCGTAGGGAATTGAAGCTCCTTTCGTTGTAAAATAAAAAAGGGCAACCTCTGATTGAAGCTGCCCTTGTGTTTAAATAATTTTGTTTATTCGTGCCTGACGTGAAGCCTTCCAAGGTCAGGAGTCCAAGAACCAAGATCTATTTTTGTCAGATTTTTATTGTCATCAAAGCGCAATATTATTTTGCCGTTGGCGCCCACCTCATGTGGGGCTCCTTTCTCAGGAACATTCAGAATGGTTTTATCATTTTCCTGCATGAATTTACCCGAGGTAATTTCTTTGTTTATCTCAGCGATCGAGTAACCTTCGGGAATGGAGGGCACGATTCTCCAACGCGGAACATATATCTGCCCCTTAATGATAATTCTATCAATATCAATTTTGCGATCTATTGAGACAGGTCCACCTAATGTAATATTTCTTACGATCGGCGCACCTGATTTTGGTATAAATGTAATCTGTAAATCTTTAGATGAAATGTTTGGAAAGAAAAAAGGAGACCACCCCCCCCAGACATGGAAGTCTACGGTAAAGTTTTCTTTTACGTGAAAGGCGTAACCCCTATCCGCTAGTACCCCTACGAATAACCCCAATGCAAATAATGTTAATATTAATCTCTTCATCATAATGTTTAGTTTTTATTATTAAATATGCTATTGTATGTAAATTATGAATAAATAGCAAGCATATTCTTACAATACCAGACACTCAAACAGATTAGTATGGGGGTATTTTCGGTTTAGCCTGCCTAGCAGATTGAAGGTTCCATGGACATATAGGCTGGATTCTCCCCCTGAGCGATTCATTTCGATACGAGCCTGTTGCCCGTATCGAAAGATGCGCTAAGGTGACTACAAACGGCAGACGAGTAGCTCGCGTTCAAAAATAAGCTCTTTAGGCAAATGAGAGGAGAGCTTTAAAAAGAGAGCTTCGTGTTGAAGGGTTTCCATTTTAAGCTTATCTCGATCATAGGACATGAGAGCCTTCCATTGCTCTTTAGTGAACTTTAGACCACGCCAATCGATGTCCTCATAGCGAGGCATCCAACCGAGAGGAGATTCCTTGGCGAAAGCGCGGCCGCGAGCGCGTTCTACGATCCATTTAAGGACGCGCATGTTTTGGCTAAAGCCATCCCACATGTAGTTACCCTTTTCATCCCTACGGAACCAATTGACGTGAAAGACCCGAGGGGTTTCTGACAAAAAGCGACTCATGTTGATGTAGTGGCGGAAGTAGTCTCCCATATTGTAGCCACAGAAAGGAAGCATAGCCATAGGATCGTGGCGAAGTTCACCGACAGTACCCTCTGCGGCCGCGGTTCTTTCGGAACCCATAGTTGCGCCGAGGTATACACCATGCGTCCAACTAAAAGCTTGATAGACCAATGGAACATCTTTACGCCTACCCCCGAAAACAAAAGCACTGATAGGGACACCGTTAGGGTTTTCCCATTCCTTGTCGACACAAGGGCAGTTTTCTACAGGAGCAGTAAAACGAGCGTTGGGATGGGCAGCGAGACGGCCACAATCGGGAGCCCAGTCATTGCCCTGCCAATCGATTAAGTGCTTGGGAGCTTCTTTTGTCATACCCTCCCACCAGACATCGCCATCATCTGTTAGGGCGACATTTGTAAAAATAGAGTCCTTGCGACAGGATTCCATGGCATTGGGATTCGTGTCATAAGAAGTACCCGGAGCCACGCCGAAGAAACCGGCCTCCGGGTTAATGGCGTGAAGCTTGCCATCTTTATCGGGCTTAATCCAGGCGATATCATCCCCGACTGTGGTGACCTTCCAGCCCTCCATTTCTTTAGGAGGGATGAGCATGGCGAAATTAGTCTTCCCGCAAGCACTTGGGAAAGCAGCTGTGACATAGGTTTTTTCACCATCGGGCGATTCAACCCCCATAATGAGCATGTGCTCTGCCAGCCAGCCCTCATCCCGAGCCATATTGGAAGCAATTCTAAGCGCGAAGCATTTCTTACCGAGCAACGCATTACCACCGTAGCCACTGCCATAAGAAACGATAGTACGCTCTTCAGGAAAGTGGACGATATGGGTATTTTCGGGATCACAAGGCCAGGCGACATCTTTTTGCCCAGGTTTTAAAGGACAACCAACGGAGTGGAGACAAGGGACGAAGAAATGACTTTCACCAAGTACTTTGAGCACCCTGTCGCCCACACGCGTCATAATGCGCATGTTAACCACCACATATGGGGAATCGGTTACCTGAACACCGATTTGGGAAATGGGAGAACCTACGGGGCCCATACTGAAAGGAATGACATACATGGTACGCCCCTTCATGCAGCCAGCAAAGAGCTTTTCCTTAAGGAATTTGCGCATTTTCCTAGGATTTTCCCAGTTGTTCATGGGACCCGCGGCATCCGGGCTGTTACTACAGATAAAAGTCTTAGATTCGACACGAGCAACGTCTCTAGGATCTGAACGAAAAAGATAGCTATTGGGACGCTTGGCGGGATCTAGCCGAACACACATGCCCGAAGCTTCCATTTGCTTAAAAAGGGTATCAGCCTCCTCTTGGGAACCATCACACCAATGAACCTGATCGGGTTCACACATATCAACCATTTTGCCTACCCATTTGAGTAGCGCTTTGTGAGAAGTTTTGGGTTTATTCATTGTTATCGCTTCCATTTGAAAATTAGTCTTCAAACAAACCTACGATTAGGCAAGCAGATAATTGGGGAGTCTACGGAGCGAAAAGGTGCTCACTTTAAGTAGTGCGCAAAAACTAAGCATACAATCCAATAAACCACACTATAATAAAATAAAAATAATTCATAAATTTGACCCAAACAATAACTTATGCGATAATTAATTATAACAAAAAAGTATCGATATGAATAACCGTAATATAGAAAAACGAAAATCGTATGAGATGCCAAAATCCAAATTTCAGCAAACGGTGGAGAAATCTGGGGTATTTAGCAACAACAAGTACGGAAAGATTGAATTCAAGAGTGGGCAAATTGGGTTTGGATACTATACCAAACGCAATATTGGAAGGAACGTTAAATCCTTCATTAGCTTTGGCTTAGGGAAATCTATTCAAGAACGCAAAAGTGACTATATAAATAAGATTAAGAGCGGGCAAGAAGACGCAAAAATCTTCGACAAGGAGTCAAAGTTAGATAAGGAGAGCAAAAATACCCTAAGGTCTGCAGTAGAACAGGTAGCGACGAAGAAGATCTTGTTTGATAATAAAGACAACATCACATCTGATATAACCGCTGAAGATGTTTACGATGAGTATTATGATACCTATGGAGCAAAGCATTTAGGTATGGAAGTGGAGGAGTTTCAAAAATTGAAAGAAAAGGTATTGGGCACCGAGCAAGAAGATAATCGGGATGTTAGCAAGGAAGATCAAGAGGATGGATGGGAACTGATAGAGGAGACGAACATTAATAATTGGGAACTGATAGAGGAGGCGAGCATAAAACAGGGCACTAAAGAAGACTTGATGCTCATGATAGACACTGCGGAGGAATTTAAATTAGGAAAGAAATTGGGAAAGGAATTGCTGGACACTTATTTAAAAGACAAGGACTCCGATAAAACTTTTAAGGGATTTCAGGAATTCACCGAGAAAATGAACCAAGCAGTAAGCGATTTAAACATAAGGAAAGAATGGGGGATCTCTATATTAGAAGCATACCTAGACAATAACGAAAATATCAAAGGCGTTGACGGATTTAATAATTTCATAAAAAACCAAGATAACCTAAAATCATTTATAAATAATTTAAAAAATGAGATTATCGATGAAGTTAATAACCATGATTTTGAAAAAGCAGAGATAAATGACCTGAAATCGCTGAGTTATTTAGAAGTGATTGTAAAGTGCGGAAATAAAGACCTGCAAAACGCCTTGTTGGGGGCGATTACGGCTGGCTTGGTGGATGATGTTAAGAATATTCATAGCTTAGACTCCGGGGTAAGTCTCAACAAGCGCGGTTCTTGGCATCAGGGATTAATTCATTACATATTAGGTAATATCAGCGAAGCCACTGATGATGATACGTTAGTAACACTAAACAAATTTTACACAAATACCCTCACTACAGATCTAGAAAAGGCAAAAGAAGTAATCGCGCTCATTAAGAACGAAGCTACGAAAAATAAAGCACTTCATAGATACGCCAATACAGCAATTGTGTTTAAGCAGTACGTTTTAGCAGAAGAGGCGCTCAGCAAAACAGAAGTATCTGGTGAGAGAGACGATCTTTATAAAAAACTGGCAGTTCAATATTTGGCTCTAGAAACACCAGATTACGAGAAGGCCAGCGCCGCCATTGCGAAGATTGACGATACAGATCTAAGAGATTTGCAATACAAGGCTCTCTGTGAGCATTGCTGTAATCAGAAAATGCCAAACTTTGAAATCGCGAAAAAGGCTATAGACGCCATCGATGACAAAGACACAAAGATGACAGCTTTTAATGTATACGTTAAAAAATTGGTAGACAATAAGGGATTTAAACTCGCTGAAAAGGCTATAGATGCCATCGTTGACGAAGACACACAAAAGAAGGTTTCCAATGAATATGCTAAAAAATTGATAGCAAATAAGGAATCTGAAAAAATTGATAAATTCCTTAAAGACCATGAGCTCAGCGATCAATCCATATATAGAAATGCAATTAATTTATACTTGGAAGAAGAGTACCTAAATAAATGCGAAAATGAAGATTCACTTAAGGAGCATATTGAGAACAAAATCGACCCTCTTTTAAAGAACATTTCGGATAAAAAATTGACCAATGAGATAAAAGATATAATCGCAGAAAAATTGATTACTTTTTGCTACAAAAAGGGCTTCACAAAAACACTCTACGATTACCTTTCATCTACAGGAAGTAAGATTAAGGGTAATTTTAGAGAGAACCTTATTAAGGATATCAATAACACACTAAAAGAGGGCAAGATCGATAACGCACAACTGAACCTCTTAATCGCCATTGATAAAAATGGCTTTAAGGAGTTAACTATTTCTGAAAATCAAATAAAAGAACATTTTTTTGGAAAACTTCAGGGAAGCACCAAAAGTAAAAAAGGGGATGAAGCGAAATTTTATTTTAATGTTTATGAGAAATTAACTCAGGCAACAACGGAAGAAATTTTGATCGAGCTACTAACGAGCGATCAAAGACTTACAATAGAAACGTGTATAACACTATTTGGGCTAAACAAGAACGAAGCGAATTTTTATTATGCCAAACATTTGATAGACCGGCTTAGCTCGAATGCGCTAGACGTGCCAATAATAATAGTCGATTTATTAAAGAACAACTCATACGACACAGACCAAATGCTGAGTAAAGAAGTCGCTGCTCTATATGGCGGGCTTTTCTTCAATGTAGACATGAAAGACGATGAACGCACCTGGCAAAATTGCGCAAAGCAAATTATAGCCCTTCAGCAGTTTGATGAAATCAATAAACTCATCAACCGCTTGGAATCAGATGAAGATAAAAACAGACTTACTAAAATTGATTATTTGCTAAGCTTATTGGACAAAGAAAGTAAAAACCCAAAGGCGGCCTTGGTATTGATAAACGCCTATTGTTTACTGGCAAAAGAGAAGCCTGAATACCTTGATAAGGCTATTGCGCTCGTGAATGACAACAAAACGCCCGTTTCGATGGAACTTATCACTATTTTATACGAAAAAATCAAGGATCTGGACAAATTCAAGAATGATAAGAAGTATATTAATGAGTATCAAAAAGATGTGGAGCGCTTTATTGAAATGGCTGGCAAAGTCGATAAAAAAGAGACCAATGATGTTAAGAATGTTAGTGTCATGTTTTCATCCTTCTTTTTGCAGCTTTCATTCAAAAGCAAAAAGGATTTCCAATTTGCTAACGCGATAGCGAGTATCCCAACCCTAATCACTAAGATGCAAGAAGCCGAAATAACAGAAGGTAAAAGCTGGCGATATATGCTATTCCAGGATTTATTTCTTACCTACGCAGAAAAAACACTACGGAGCAGTCAAGCCGAGAAAGCACTGGAAAAACTTGCCCCAAAGGAACTGCAGGGGGAATACAAAGAGCTGATCATGAAAAATTTAGGGCGTAACCCCAGCAAAAAGATCAAAACTTACTATAAAACTTTTTTTGGAACTTCGTTTGATGAGGATTCAAAGAAAAATAATTAGTAACCAGTAAGCCTCCCACCCTTTAACCGGCAGGAAAAACGTACGAACTCCAAGATTTATCTCTGGATATTTACAAGATCACGCATCACCATCAGTCCATCTATAAATAGAATAGACTGATGGTGATGCGTTAGGTCTTTTGGAAAAAAGTTCGGCCTGAGAAGAAAATGCATGTAGCATTCTCGCTTAAGCTTCTTCTCAGTTATTTATTTAGGCTTTTATCGAGTGCGGTATGTTAATTTATCCAGCCCATCGAAGTCTGTATCAATACGAATATTTGTTATACTAGCGGAACCATCAATCGTGAGCACGATGGTAACTTCGCCCACTGCCTTTCCGGATTCATCGAGCAATTTGGCCTTAACCGGTTGCCTAAATAGGTCGCTTTTTAGGGTAACTGTTTCAATTTTACCAGTTGCGGTACCCATATAAACCCTTTCACGATCGGGGCCCATGAGATATTTATCCACGGTAAACGCGCAAGCTAGTACAATTTCAGAAAGATTCTTGATTGCATCCGGTCCGAGGACTACTTCCTGGTTTACGGTGCCCCTGAAAGCCTTGACAACATCAGAACCCTCGCCGGGTACCGGTTTCAATGTGAGCACTAGGTCATTAAAGTTGACGTTTGTAAACCGTTCCCCCCAATTACTCAGGACACGAAACTCGGTAGTAAATTTATCGATACCGTAGGCTAAGCCTACCCCAACCTGAAGCGCAAGGAATACCCCCACGAAAGCCATCAAAATACTTGCTTTTTTTAACATAATAAATAATCCCTCCTGTTTTTTGTAGTCATTTTACAACCCCAACATACCCCCTAATGAGGGAATGTCAAAAAAACAGGAGTTATTTTGCGATCGCATTTTTTGTTGGGTACCAAACAGTGATAGTTTTGACGGCTGCCAGAAAGATTTTTTATAAAAACGGAAAATGTAATTCTAATTGCATAAAACACTCCTATGCACTAGAGTTAATCTTGAAATACTAGTTAAGCAATTGGCATTAGAGGATTCCCGGCCAAGGTTATGAGATCACGTTTTATCCCTTATTTATTTTTCTTTGTTACCCAAGCATCCGTCCTAACGAGCTTGGTTTCGGCATCTCTTATTAATGAGGAAGCGCCCGCGAGAACGGATACCCTTTCGCAAAAACTGATTAATAATTATTTTATGGCGATAGGGGGGTTGGATCGGTTTCTGACGATATACTCGATACAAAAAGACGGTATCTTGAAAGAAGGCAAAAACGTCTATATGATAAGCCAATGGCAACTGGAGCCGAATTATTTTCTTGAGGAAAGGACGTTAAACAAAGGCAACACCAAGACGGAGATCTTAAAAGGCTATAACGGAACCGTTGCCTGGACATATGAGCCGACAGAGAAAACAGCACTCCCCGTTGTTTTAAAAGCAGAGGAACGTGAAGAACTGCTACGCAATGCTGATTTTTACGGATCCTTTTACGAGCATAGCCAACGAGGGATTATTTTCGAGTATCGCGGTACCGCAACCTCTAAAGGCAGAAAGCAGTATCTTGTAAAAGGATATTTCCCGGATAAACAGGCCGTGTATTACTATTTTGATGCCAAGACGTTTTTAGTGACCCGCCTTGGAACAACTCGAATGATCCAAGGCAATAGGGTTGAGCACGATCTTTATATTGACCAATATTACCTTGTAAACGGGATATGGATGCCCAAAAAGATTTCCTATGGTTACGGCAAAGAAATCTATGGGGAACTGACTTGGAGTGATTTCGAGGTCAATACGGAAATGGACAAAAGTATTTTTAATCTTCCCGAACCAAACGAAATTTGGCTAAGATCTAAAGCCAAATGAAATTCACGAAAGGGGAAAGGAAAATAGCGTTAAGTGTGCGGGAGTTTGCGGAGTTCCAGGAAGGACCGTCTCCCTTTAAACGTGAATATACAAGCCCCTCGCGGCTAGCCCAGGGAGTTGCCTGCCATAACGACATCAATGCCCTTACCCGCAAACAGGAACTGGAGGCGTTGTTTGAAGTTTCCGTAAAAGGGACATGGGTACATAAAAGCTGGCATATCGAGATACAAGGACGTATTGACCAAATTATTATCGAAGGAGAACAAGAGAGGACTATCCAGGAGATAAAATCCGTTTCACAAAGGCTTCCCCTACCCTATGAGCAACTGAAGCGAGACTACCCGCATTATTTCAAACAGCTAGCCACCTATATAGTACTGTCACAATTATTACCTGAAAATAAAGGCATTAGCTTTTCCGGAGAGTTGATCTTTGTGGATATAGCGGACGGGACGATGCAAGTTGTACCGCTTAAAGAAGCCGCTGAACAGCTTTTCAAAGAACAGTTGAACCGTATTTACCCCTTTTTGCTGGATCGTTGGGATTATTTAAACAAGTTATCCGCCCTACAATTCAATCCCCCCTTCCCTGAATTCAGAGAGGAGCAATGGGTAATCAAAAAAGGTCTTTTTGACTCGATACATTCTAAAAAAATAACCTTACTGGAAGCGCCCACCGGATTTGGCAAGACAGGCACGGTACTGGATTTTGCGTTGGGGAAATTAAGAGACGGTGTATATTCCAGAGCCATTTACCTGACAGGGAAATCGACAGGGCAGCTGGAGGTGGTCCAGCAATTAGAAAAAATGCTACCGGAGAAAGATTCGTTGCGCTATATACAATTGAGAAACCGTTCCGAGCATGCCATACGATCCGAACTTCACTCGTGCCAAGCTTACGGCAGCTGCTCGGAAGGTCTAGCGGAGAATTGGGATAAGTATAGTATACATTTACCCAGGCTCTTTGACCAAGGGACGATCACAGTTGACCTCGCAAAAGAAGTGGGCGCCCAAACCGGTATTTGCCCGTATGAAATTTCGAGAGCAGCACTCCCCTACTCGTCTTTCTGGATATGTGATTACAATTATCTGTTTGCCCCGAGCAGCCAAAGTGTTTTAGAAAATCAGATCGATTATGACCCGCGGCAAACGTTGCTTATTATTGACGAAGCCCATAACTTAGCCTCGCGCGTAGCAGATGTATTTTCATTTGAAGCATTATATAACGATGCAGAAAGCGTTTTAAGCGACTTGTATTTTGTCCATAAAAGAAAGTCCAAGCTACTCGGCCATTGGAAACGTTGGCTAGAATTCCTAAAAGCCCTTAAGCCGACTGATCGCCTGGAGCTTACCCTAGAGTATGAGTTAAAAGAAATTTTGAATGACCTGTTTATCAGCTTACAGCATGATGTAATTGAGTATGATTCGTTATCTGCTTACACGAAAGAAACGTTGTGGGAAATACCACTTAAGCGAAACATCGTGTGTGATGACAATCTTTCGAAATTAGTATGGATCCAGGAATCAGGAAGATTATCCGTTAACTGCTTAGACGCGGGCCCTGTGATTGCATCAATCTTGCCCACCTTTAGCAATGTAATATTAATGTCTGCCACGCTTTCTCCGATGGATGCCTACATAAGAAGCATCGGCATCAAAAAGGAGCATATACAGTATGTACAAACGAAGTGCGATTGGAGGGACAATGCGTATGATGTGGCGATAGACCGGAGAGTCGATACCCGATTGAAGCAGCGAGAACAGCATTATGAAGATACAGCCGATACCATTCAACGGATATCAAGTTTTTCAGACACGCCTATTGTTGTGCTATTCCCCTCCTACCAATACGCGGAAACGGTGTTACCCTATGTAAAAGCAATCAGCCCGTTAACGAGAGTTGTGATACAGCCCCGGGGTGGTAGTTTGCACGAGCAAGCTCGATTTTTGGAAGAAAGCCTTCGGTACCGCGATGTACTATTCTTGATCCTGGGCAGCGGTTTCTCTGAAAGCATTAATGTACTCGGCGGCAGAATTTCGCATATCATGGTTGTCGGACCCGCGTTACCCCAAGTAAACCCAGTGCAGAACGCGAAGCTGGAAAAAGCCGAGCAAGAGATGAGTCGAACAGCTGCCTTTCGTGATGTGTACCAAATTCCTGCAATCCAGAAAATCAACCAAGCGCTGGGGCGCTTTGTGCGCATGCCCGGGCAACACGCTAAAGTATTGCTCCATTGTAAACGGTTTGCAGAAACAGACTACAAGCAACTACTTGCAACGGAATATCAAACAGGGAAGTTAATAAAAACACGGGATGATTTAGAGAACTGGCTTCACGGAACGCTAGTAAACGATTCCCGAGAAGAAGACCCTATGCTGAGTTTTTAAGCGACAGAAAGATGTCCACTTGCGCATTTTGAGGATCTGCGCAACGACTATCATAGACCTCGAAGTCTGTACGATAGGCACGTTCCCCACCCAGCTCTTCAGGACTCAGTTTCCAAATAGTTTTCCAAGCAGAAATGATCATAGCGGGTATCGGCCCATTATCTGAAGGAATAACCGCGTAGGAGCGTTTTTCAATAAGGATATCAGAAAAGCCCTCGGCAGGATCTAGGTTGGTAGGGACTTGATAGCCGATAGTGTAATCATAGTCTCCGCTTTCATCGCTCTCATAAACGGAATAAACGACAAAAACCTTTAAGGGATCGATGACTTGCGGGATTTTAGCCAATAAATTTTCTTCCTGAAAACGAGCCCAAAGCGCCGGCATTTTGCCCGTTCCCGACATTTCGGCAGCGTTGTTTGTTCTAACACTGATTCCCCTTACGAGAAAAGCATCTTTGTCTACGATCTTAAATAAACCCATTGCGCTTCCTTTTTGATTTTGATAAAAAGTTTATTCACCATGGTAAGTATAAATGATACCGTATGGCAACGGAAAGATTTAATAGATATTGAATCTCTGTCTATTCAAGAAATAGAAGCTGTTTTTCGTGTGGCGAAAGAATATAAAGACCGTCTTGAGGACAGGAGCAACTCATTTACAGAACTTGAGGGAACGACTGTAGTAAACCTCTTTATTGAGCCGAGCACACGGACACGCGTGGCATTTGAAGTGGCAGCAAAGAAACTAGGCGCAAGCGTCATCAACATAGCCAGCGCCACAAGCAGCCTAACTAAAGGGGAATCCCTGCGCGACACGGCATTAAACTTAAAAGCACTCCAAGCGGACATCGTTATACTGCGGGATAAAGCGCCCGGATCCTCGCTACAATTAAGTAAATGGCTGGCTATTCCCGTCATCAATGCCGGTGATGGCGCGCACGAACACCCGACACAAGCCCTACTGGACTGCTTCACCCTACATGAACAGTTTAAAGGCACTATTAAAGGTAAAAAAGTGACGATATTGGGTGACATCCTGCATAGCCGAGTAGCTCGCTCTAACATATGGGCGTTACAAAAACTAGGGGCGGAAGTGACCTTAGCCGGCCCCTTAAATCTGGTACCCAAGGAATTTGAAGCCTTCGGCGTAACAGTTTGCCATGATTTAAAATCCGCTATACAAGATGCAGACGTAGTCATGTGCCTGCGTATTCAGCAAGAAAGGTTGACGGGATCTGCCTCATCCTTAAAGGAATATAAGCGGTTATTCGGGCTGAACAAAGCCAGAATGACCTGGATGAAACCGGATGTAATTATTATGCACCCCGGCCCGATCAATAGAGGCGTGGAGATGGACGCTGACGTGGCGGATTCTGAGAATTCTGTAATATTAGAACAAGTGACAAACGGTGTCGTCACAAGAATGGCAGTGCTTGCGTATTGTTATAATGCATACAAAAATAAACGATAATTATGGCACAGTGTATTTGGATAAAGAACGGACAAGTCATTGACCCCGCAAACAAACGTAACGAAACAAGCGACGTGTACGTTAAAGACGGCAAGATTGTTGATACTCTTGATATTGCAGAAAAAGAAAGCGCGCAGATTATTGAAGCAAACGGCTGTGTAGTTTGCCCCGGCTTAATAGATATACATGTGCATTTCAGAGAACCCGGACAGACCCACAAGGAAACAATTACTTCCGGATCAATGGCTGCGGCAGCAGGCGGTTTTACCACCGTTGTTTGCATGCCAAATACCTCCCCAGCACTAGATAACGTAGGCACCCTGGAGCTTGTGCAAAAAACGATTAAGCGAGATGCTGTGATCAACGTCCTGCTTACCGGAACGTTAACAATGGGACGCAAAGGTGAGGAACTAACACCCATGGGAGCGTTAAAAGACGCGGGCGTCGTAGCGGTTACCGATGACGGGGATTGCATACAATCGAATGCGATTATGCGACAAGCGATTGAATATGCCTTGATGTTTAATTTGCCCGTAATGGACCACTGCCAGGATGCTTCGTTGACCAGTGGATCCGTGATACATGAAGGCGAATGGTCGCTGAGACTAGGCCTAAAAGGTTGGCCCAGAGCAGCAGAAGACATTATCGTCGCGAGAAACATAGCCTTATCCGAAAGCACGGGAGCGCATATACACATGCAACATGTGAGTTCTGGGAGCGCGGTGGATTTAATCCGCCAAGCTAAGCGAAAAGGAATACGCGTTACCGCGGAAGCGACCCCTCACCACATAGCATTATCCGATTCATGTATTCAAGAATACGATACCCATTTCAAAATGAACCCGCCCTTACGCGAAAAAACGGATCAAGAGGCTATTATTAAAGGACTACTAGACGGGACCATTGATATCATCGCTACAGATCACGCGCCTCATGCTAAAGATGAAAAAGATGATACGTTTGATAGTTCTCCATTCGGCATTACCGGACTAGAGACCTCGCTACCCGTTTGTTTGGAGACGTTAGTAAACACAGGCAACTGTGACCTATCTTATTTGATAGCTTTAATGACGCATAAACCGGCCGAACTTATCAACATAAGCAAAGGAACATTATCTACCGGAGCAGACGCGGACATTACTATTTTTGATCCCCTGGAAACGTTTGTTTACAATAAAACATTCAGCAAATCCAGGAACTCACCCTGGTGGGGCCAATCGCTTACGGGAAAAGTGAAGTATACGATATGCGCAGGCCGTGTTGTTTACGAAGATGACGCTTCGGCGCAAATTTTTTCCGCGAAGACCAATAACTCGCGCTCCATTCTGTCGACACTGTAGTTTTTGGCCTCCTGTATGCCCGCCTCACGAATACGCTCCTTTAGAGCGTTATCGGTTAAGATTGCCTCCAGTGCCTTAACAAACTGATCAACATCACCATCGGGCACAACGAGAGCTGTTTTATTATCATGCATATATTGCCCAGCCCCACCACCGGTGCAACCGACAACGGCGCAACCGCACGCCATGGCCTCTAAAGGCGGGAGCGAGAAGCCCTCCGGGAAAGCCGTAGCCATGAAGACATCGGTACGCTGGAATTGCTCGATCAATTCATGTTGTTTATAAACGGCATCTAGCCCTAAGATATTGACCCGATTTTTAATTTCCGGGTTTAATTTACCAACGACCCTATTTGCCAAATCAGCATTTTTAAAATTCAAGAAAATGACTCGATTGACCTCCCTGATAGCGGGGTCTGGTTTAAAAGCAGAGAGATCAATGCCATTCATTACTAAAAACTTAGGCAATGCGGAATAGTGTGTCGTTTCCTGCAACAATAAGTCTGAAATGCATAATATATGAGTATAGCCCAAAGCTTGAAAGTCAGGGGGATTACCTAATCTTTGCTGCACCAAAGATATTCTTGTTTTACATTTAAATTGGCTGACCACGTACGGCATCATTTCGGGAATGATGACAATGTCCTCCTCGCGCATTATCTTGAGTGCCTGTTTAAGCGTAATGTGGGGGGTAGCGTGCTCATGATACCCTACGGTAAAGTTTCCCGCGTGAACGGGAAACGCTTGATAACCCTGTTTGTTTAAAAAATCGCAATGCTGAAGAATAATTTTAACGCCACCTGTAGGAGGAAGCACCCTGCGCTTCAGGTACTTTCTAAAATAATAACGCAAACGAGATTCCCCTGCTTTACGGAATATATAAGGTGGAGGAATGATATAAAAGAAACGATGCGCTAGCCGACCCACTTTTTATATTTATTCGTAAGTTTGCCTATTTTTTTGCGAACAGCAGCAACTTGCTCTTTCTCAAGGAAAGATTGTACCAAGGTCTTAGAATGCTTGCGGTATGCTTTAGAAATCTTCAGAACCTGACTCTGAATGTTTTTCATAACAATCCGAGAGACAAGCGGCTTTGAGAAATTCAAGACTGCGGTCATTGCCGGGATTTCTGAATTATAGATCAGTTCCATGGTTTGCCTTAAGTCGCTATAAAGCGTAACATCCTCGTGTATGACTAATACCGTGATATCGGCTTGAAGCGCTAAGTACTGTGTTAATGGCCGTTCCAATATGGTACCGGAATCAATAAAGATGAAATCGTAGACACCCTTAGCAGATGCGATCATATGAGCCAACTCTCGATATTGAGCGTTGTTCCATGTTATTTTACGAAAAACAGCAACGTCTATTTTTCTTTCCGGATCAAACAAGATACAATCTTCCCAACCGACCTCTCCTCGGATATAATTTTCCAAATAATAATCCGGCGGATTAAGGTTAAGCAACCTACCGATGGACGGATGTAAATTATCAGCTTCGATTAACAAAACCCGAGGACAAAAATTCGTCATTGCGTGGGCAACGTTAATGATCGTTTCCGTAACGCCACTACCACGCTCAAGCCCAGTGAATATGGCGCATTTACTACCATGTACTTTTCGCTCCTTATCCAAACGGATGGCCAAACGCCTTAAAGAGGACACGGTAGGGTGAATAGGAATATCTAAAGTTGCACGTACGTAAGGTTTTTCAGAGGAACGCAAATCGTATTCAACAATGGGATCCGGAGCAATTCTGCCCAAGGCGCGGTTCAGTTCAACGCTCCTACGGATACGGTCATCCATAACATCATATACAAAAACAGGGAAACCGACTATGCCAAACGCAAAGACAAAACAGACCGCAAGGATCTTTCTAAAACTTGTCCTAGCAGGGAAATAAGGTGCCCTGGCTTTGGATTCAATCGAGATACGCGCAGGTGCTTTAGAATCGGCATATAAGTCTTGAATTTTGCTCTCCAGTGGAACAATTCTCTCTCTCAGATCCTTAACCTCTGCCTCCATACGCGTTCCCTCGCGCATTTTTCCGGAAGTATCTCTTGTCTGCGCGCGTACCTCTTCTAACGAAGCATGCATCGTTTCCTCCGCGGAAACCGCTGCTTTATACTTAGCTTCAGATTCGATGAGCATCTTCTTCAGATCATAATCACGTTGCTCTCGGATAATTTTACGATCCCTTGCCGTAACATTCTCAAGGTGGTTTTTCAGATAGTTTTGCATGCTCTCCATGCGCTCTTCAACAAACTTGCGATCAGGATTTTCTTTAGCAATACCATGGATAGAAGCGCGCATATCCTGCATCATCTGATAGGTCCAAAATTGTATTGACCATATTGATTCGTCACGGGCAACCATCTCATCTGCAGCCGCATCTGGTGATAGTTTTTCCACAGCCGTAACAATTTCAATCGCAGACCTGTAGTCGGCTTCGGCATTGAAGCGAGCGGCACTAATCATGGCATAGGACTCCTCGAGGGAAGAAAGCCTGTCATAATACATATTAAACTGCTCGCTAAAAGAGCTACTACCGGTTTCTTTAACAAGTTGATAAAGTTTTTTCTCCCTTTCGATTAACGCTTCGGCAAGTTCCTTTTGTTTTCCAAGCAAGTAAGCAAAGCGCCTGGAGTTAAGCTGCTCCTGATCGTCTCTTTGCTTATTGATGTAGACCTCCATGATCTGATTAATCATTTCAGCTATACCCTCGGGCTCAAGGGATTCCATACTTAGGCGAATAAGATGGGTTCCGTCAACATGAGCTACCAAAAAATTTCTTTGTAAAATCGTAATATTAGTCTCTATCGGTAAAGCTGGGTCGAGAAAGGTAGGCCACTCGTTTTCAGGTAGCTCTAATAAAGCGGCTTTAAGGGTATCATATGATTGGATGATTCTGGCCTGGGTACTTGCGTAATCATCAAAATAATTTGAAATAGACATAGGGTCTGTTTCCCCACTCACGGAAGAAACAACACGAGCGATTTGCAAAAAGCCCTCTGATTCGTAGTAAGTTTTACTGAGAATAAGGGCAAACGGAAGCAATAAAATAAAAAGGAGAAGACCAACGATAGAAACGGGTATAGTTCGCTTTAATACAAAGTAAAAAATATCGAACCCCTTTTTAGGATTACCAGCAAGATTGCTTTCAAATTCTGGATTTTCTGTATTATTCATCCGATTTTAGCGGGGCAATTTTCTATAGTGTAGCAAGAAGTATAAGCTTTTCAACACAATACTAATTACTACCATTAACAAATCCGGTTTGTCCAAACAGTTCTTTTCGAACCTCTTGCATAACGCCAAAATCTTCTGCAATACCTGTTCCGAGGCTTATTAACTGGACAGTGGGAGTAACACTTTGAATGAAATAATTCCATTTAGAGAGATCTTGTTGACCAACAAAAATGATGTCGTGATTTCTTAGGATAAAGTTATTGGAAAAATTAGCATTAACAAGCAATTCCCGAAGGTCGACATTGCGAACATAACCCTTTCTGTCCTTTTCTCTGACGATATAAACACGACCCGCATCGGCATCTATGAGAGGTCCACCCGCGAACATCAATGCGTCAAGCAACGTTAATTTTGTCTTTAAACGAACGGCTCCTGGGTTTTTCACTTCACCCATGACATAGACTACTTCATCCTCACTTTCAGGAATAAAAATAATATCATCATTTTTAATACGCATGTTATAAGCGATATTACCGTTATTTAAAAGCTCACGCAAATCGACCCAGAAAATGGTATTCTTTCCTCGAACAATTGAGCATTTCGTCAAAAAAGATTCTGTCGCTAAAATAGGCAAACCACCGGCCAACGAAAGCGCCTCCATGAGCGTCCCTTTACCCGAAAAGCGGACAATACCAGGATTAGCAACACGCCCTAACACAAACGCCTTATTATTGTTATAAGTTCTAATTTTTATGACAACCTCTGGATCTGTATAGAAAGGCCTTAGTGCTGCTGTCACATTAATCGTAACTTCATCTAACGTAAGGCCGTTAACATTTAAATAACCTGCTCTGGAAACCGATATTGTACCATCCGGCGAAACCGTAACATCGTTATCCGAGACCTCTGGCCGTTTCCAAACTTGGATACTCAGGACATCTCCGGGGCCAAATTTGTAGGTATCATCGATATCATCACCCGCTTGTTGAATTTCTTTGGGTGTCGTATAATTGACTCTGTCTCCTATTTCGGAGTAAAAGACATCCTTCATCATACGAACGGTTTCATCCTGAGGCGCGCTGGAAGCGTACTTACTAAAGTCCTCTTCCTTACCCTCGTTATCGAATACACCTGGCTGCATTTTGGCATAACGTGAGTGGGAGCACCCCGATAGGAGGGCGACCAAGAACAGGACAAACAGGATATGGGCTTTTTTTATTTTAGGCATTTATTTCACTCGATTTCTCAATCCAGAACCAGACATGACTCCAAAGACATAACGCATAATTCCGAAAAATTGGGGAATAACAACAAAACTACAATGCCAAGCATATCTTTTTGCGCTAATATAGTCTATTTTTTTATTTTCCCTAAAATAATCAATACGAAAAAGCCTCGGATATAATAATAAGCATAAGCCCAGCAAAAATATAAGGATGCCGACCATTTGCCCAAAGAGCAAGCAAATGAAGGCAACGAAAGATAACCCCACAAAACCACCGCCACGAGCCATTATACGGCCTAGTTCATACACCCAAAAAGAACCCTTCCTTAGGCCATGAGCCCCGCATATGGCAGCATAACCATAACCCGAACGGTATGCACGTTTCCAATACTGACCGAAAGATTTCATTGCAATGTTGTGGCGGCCCATGGGCGCGTCTATATGAATAATTTTCCAGTGATTTAATTTGTGAATGCGTTGGCTTAGATCGGGATCCTCTCCAACAATCCAGTCCTCTCGATAGCCTCCCGTTTCTTGCAAAATAGATCTACGCATAAACACGTTTCCACCAAAAGCCTGGGATTCTCCGGGGTCTGCCCCCCACTCTAAATGCGCGATAAAATGGTAAATATTAGCCTTAGGAAATACTTCATGCAAATTACCGCTAATCGCGCCGATATTATCCTCAATTGCATGTGTCGCGAAGTTAAGCCAATCGGGATGAAGTTCTGTATCTGAATCCAGAAACTGTACCCACTCAGCGTTGCCCGCCCTCCATCCGGCATTTCGCCCCATTCCGGGAGTTGGATATTTTGTATCGAGCTCGATAATCTCGATTGAAGGAAATCGCCCGGCGATACTCACACTACTATCTCGAGAGCCCCCATCAACGTAATATATTTGTAATTCACTCAGAGGATAATTGCTGTTCAATACGCTCTCTATACAGCTCTTCAATGTATTTTCCGTATTAATTCCTATGATAACAACATCAATTTTCATAAGTTACTTCCAAGGTTTTTCCGGGGAAATTTTTCCGAATCTTGTTTCACGCAGAGATGCCATAATAAGTGCCATCAGGGCTGCTGCATTTTGCCGCTTGAGTTGACGATGCGGCCTTATTAAATTAACAATCCAGCGGAGTGCGTGCCAAAGGAGTTCTATGCCCATATTGCTTAAAACGGACAAACAGCCATAATTTTTTCTAAAATAGAGACACTCGGCCAACATTCTAAATTTTACGATCTGAGCGGACCCTTGATCAAATAATTTATCCTTAACCGTCTTGCTGCTTGCGCCACCTTCATGCGTGATGATTATTTGCGGAACAAACATGACCTTCCAGCCGTTTTGCTTTGCCCTAAGGCATAAATCCGTCTCCTCGTAGTAGAGGAAAAAGCGTTTATCCAGAAAACCAATTTCATCCAACATTGCCTTGCGGATGCAAAAAAAAGCACCTGGAACCCAGTCCACTTCAATTGTCGAATTGTAATCGAACCATTTGTAGTCTCCATTACCAAAAAACTTGATGTGACGATAACGATCGCTTAGCCCTGATATCATTAAAAATTTATACCACGCGTTAGGAAAACGCCTTGCTGAGGGAACCGTATTGCCCGTTGTGTCCAAAACCTTACCGCCACAGATACCGCATTCGGGAGTATCATCCATAAAGGCTCTCGCGACCTGAAAGGCATCGTTCAGGACAACGGCATCCGGATTGACTAAATAAATATAATCACCCTTACATTGCCTGTAAGCTTGTGCGTTTGCTGCCGCAAAGCCTAGATTTTCCTTATTTTCGATTAATACGACATCGGAAAATTTTGATTTAACCATCTCAGCAGAACCATCCATCGAATTATTATCAACTACGATAATTTCGGAAGAAATGCTCTCTAAAGCGCTACAAACACTGCTTAAGCATGCCGATAGATCATGCTTGGTATTGTAGCTGACAATAATAACGGAATCCATGTACGGGAGTTAATATTTTGCCCGAGCCCGGGCAAATACTCCCCTAATCATGAAAACGTTCTTAAAATTAAGCAAGTCCTTACTGCTAATAGCGATACAGAAAAAAACACCCCTATGCGAAGAGCTTACCCCTTATGATCCCAAAGACCTCGGGTTGCCTGCTTGCCCCTCTTTGTTTTTTGCCGAGGATGGAAATGCATCTTTTTCTTTTCTTTTGCGTTATACTCATCCTTCAACTTATGGACATCCGATTTACCGCCATGCACAAGCTTATTTGCCTTTTCAAAATATTGCCCTGATACAAAAAACATATAATACCTTCGTTAAGTTCTACCCCAATATAACGCATGAATATTGATATCTCAAAAAAAACCTCTGTTTTATTGCAACACAGATTTCAATTCTTCCGGGCTATTCACGTATGGCAATTGGGCTTCGAGGTGAAACAGTTTGATAAATTTTTTTATTTGATCGGACGGTTGCAAAAAAATGTAGCGAACGTGGTGTCGCCTGCAATAGCGAGCTAATTGAGCCATTCGCCCTAAGCCTGCGCTGTCTACCGCAGTTACCTCACTCAAATCGCATAAAACAGGGAAATCCCAAGACTCGGGCCACTGGAGGTCGTATACCAAATCCTGCGTCAAATCGCCCTTCCAGCGCAAATAAGCAAACCCCTCCTCGCTCACCTTAATAGGAGCCTGCGGTATAGCGTTATGCTCTTTTCGTTTAAGTAAGCGAAACTGATACCACGTCATACGCCCAAAAAAGAGAAAATCCCTTAAATACCGCTTTGTCAATCTAGCCGGATCAGTAATCAGGCGCCAAAGCCATTCCAAACTGCACGATTGCATCCATTTAGGCGCTCGTATTTGCTTTCCCGCAATAAAATCCAAACTTGCGCCCACACCTAACGTGAGCGGCACACCTGTTTCTTTATAATAGCGGTGGATCCATAACTCTTGCTTAGGGCATCCGAATGCAACCATTAATAAATCAGGTTGCGCAGCTTTTATTCGGGTAATGATTTGCGCGTTATCCCAGCTATCAATTTCCCCATAAGGAGGAGATTCGTGCCCCGCGATCCTTAAGTCAGGTAACGTTACCTGGAGCTTTTTTATCAATTCCTGGAGTGTTTTGGGATCGGATCCTAAAAAATATATCTTCTTATTTAATAATGAACATAATTCCAGTAATTTTGGCGTTAAATCTGAACCCGCGATGCGGTGTCGCAGGGGTTGGCCAAATAGACGAGAAAGCCAGACAAGCGGCATACCATCGCAAAATATAGTTCCCGCAAAAAAGAGAATCTCCCGTAATTCAGGATTCTCAAAAGCTTTTTCCGTAAAATCCACATTCACGGTTACAAAATACTCAGGATCGGCACGCTTCATGCTTGATTCGCATGCGTTTAAAGCCTCCTCCATGGTCAAATCATGGAACGGCAAACCTAGTAAAACAACAAGTTTCCTAAAAAATGGCCGTTGAGATTCAATCATAATTCCTTAAGGTAAGGTATCAAAATACCCTATTTATTGCCAAAACTATATAAAAAAACGCCCATTGGGGTTTAAATTCTCAGGAACTCATGTATATTATAGATAAAGGGTTAAATGCAAAGACGTAAGAAGAAGAAGCTAGGAATTAAGGGTTTTTCGCTAGTGGAGGTTATGGTGTCCATGATTATTTTTGGCATCGCTGCTTTAGGATTGAGTGCAACCGCTATTCAGTCACAAAAGATAGCTCAGATGAACATCATTAGGAACACAGCCTTTACGGTTGCCCAGGGTTATTTAGAGCAGATGAAAAGCATTGCGATGGCTGAATTACTATCCTCTGTTAGCAATAATAGCCAAGCCATTCCCACAAAAAGTATTTCTGCGCTGGAAACAGCCAATATTGAAAAGGACGACCCCCTATATTTAGGTAAAACAACCGAAACCTACGCAAAAACAGAAGCCAACAACTACAAGCAAGTTCTTATAGACATCCAAGAAGATACAGACGGCAACCCAGTGGAGTATACCGTAGACATGTGGTTTACCCCTAAAATCAAGGATTTGAATACGGGAGCCAATGCTATTCCGGCTTTAGAAATCATTTTAGAATTTGAATACGAAGCTCGCCATGTACGAGGAGATGTGAAACATCAGGGTTCGTTAAGGATGGTGAAGACGGAACTTTAGAGTCGTTATTCAAAAAAATTTATATGCTAAACGATCGCACAAAAAGAACTTCCAAAAGTGGATTTACGCTTTTCGAGGTGATGATTACGCTTTTTTTGGCCGTCCTTGTCTTAGGAGCTGCTGTTGAGTTTTTTGTAGAGAGCTCCAGAATGGCTTTTGTGAGTGAACAAAAAAACCTGATCAATAATGACATTAGAAAATTGACGAGCGAGCTCTCGGACAACGCGAGAGCCGCCAATTATTTTGTACTCTATAAAAGCTTTAAAAACACAGATCATGATAGCGCGGGTGACCGCCTCGCCGAAAGTAACGCGGGCGACTATATCGTTCTCGTGTTTCAAGGCCCTTTGCCAACCCTTATCTCCCAAACCCGCCCTATATCGGCTATTATCGGATATTACAGGGCCCCTGTTGACCCCTCTAACCCCACAAGCATGGGGCCTGTAAGAAAATTCGAAATATCTTTTTCCCCTGCATCTACCGCACCCCTAGAAAGTCTCTTACCAGACGAATCATTAATTAATTCGAGTAATTTCCCGAAAATCATAGAACTTTCTGAAGGGCTTGCTGATGGAAATCTATTTTATAACTTTTGGAATAAAAGCATCGTAGTAAACGGAAAGATTATTCACGGTAATGAAGCAAAACGTGTGACAGAAACCTACAACTTTACCATTTCACCCCGAGGCTAATAATTTTATACTCATAATAACCCCACATGCCCCCACCTAGGTATGAAAGCACAACTGACCAACCCCAAGCTCAAAAAAAATCTCAAAAGAGGCTCCACCCTCTTGTTAACGCTGCTCGTGACGACTGCACTCACCTTAGTTTTGGGCAGCCTTTTGCAATGGGGCGTTGGGGAACAAAAGAACAATGAGCGACATTTTTTGCGCTTAAAGCTCAAAAACGCGGTTGAAAGCATTATAGAATATGGCGTTGCCGATCTGCGAATGCGGTGGGAAAACGAAACGATCTTTCCGTTAAATGCCCTTGCGCCCAGCAATAATCCGATAAACCTACCCCAATCCTTCTTCGATTTTTACGCGGATACTGAAATTCAGGTCGACAGTTCTGAAATAACAGGCGGTACGGTTCCCCCTGGCCAATGGCATTACATAGATCCCGATAATCCTGCCAATCAATTCGATTCCCAAAAAGGGAAATTAACCTTTATTAGGAATGTTAAACTTTATGCCAAATCAAGCGCTTCTGTTCCTAAAACGAATCAAACGTTAACCGTCTATGGTGAAGAGACCCTGCAAGTAAGAGATGCCCCCTTATTTACGCATGCCGTTTTTTACAACATGGATCTAGAATTTCACCCAGGCCCTGCTATGTCGATGAACGGCCCGGTTCACGCAAATGGAAATATCTGGGTAGCCGCAGTTGACTCGCTAAAATTCAATTCCACCATAACAACCCCTCTAAAATACTACCACGGTTTTATTCGTTGGCCTGATGACTGGTCAAGCGGCAGTGAAGGCTCTCAACAGGGAACGGTAAGTATTAAGGACGCGGACGGGAATTATATGAGCGATTATAAAGGCTCCGGCAATAAAAGCCTTTCCTCGAGTTATTACGATAGCCGCTATACGGTTACCGTTGATGGAGAAACTCGAAATGCCTGGCGAGAATTAGCCTCTAATCGCTGGGACGGGAATGTGCAAACGGATGTGCATGAAGTCCCGTACCTCAACCCAATTGGGTTTAAAAACTATATTGATGATGACCCAGCTACCCCTACTGTTGCGGGAGACGATTTAAATTACGCCTACGCGCTCATTGAGCCCAATATGCCCGCTAAAAAGCCCAGTGACCCTTCGCAACCCAACCCTGAGCACAAAGGTGAAGGTGAAAAACAAAAATTTGCATATAAAGCAGGTTTAATTGTTCGATTGATAAAAGAACCTGATGCTTCCAAGCGCCCCGCGCACGCACAACACCTAAAAGGCGATTATTATATCGCATTATACAAACTCGCGCGAGATAACGCGTTTAACCCCTACAGCGAACCAACACTCAATGCTGATGGTAATGTTCAAGAAATTGCAGTCACAATGGACTCTGACCAATTTGACGATGTGTTTCGCATGTACGAGTATCAAGAAGATAGCTCTAGCAATACCCCTACTGAAAGCTTCTGGGATGCTCGCCGAGGCAAAGGGCTAGATGTTCTAAGATTTAACGTATCTCAATTCCGAGAGCTGGTAGACAATACCCGCTGGAACTACAATCCCCTACTGTGGACATCAGGATATACCCCTACAGTGGATTACAGCGGCATAGTGTATTTTGAGTTTCCCAGAAACACCTCTATTACGAATCGCCCGGATAACGTAACCGTAAGCCAAGACAATTTCGGTTTATTAGTTATTAACGGCAGCAATATACCTAACCCTAGTTATAATTACGGCCCCGGTAGATCCCCTGGCTTCACCATAGCCACAAACAACACTCTATATATAAAAGGCCATTTTAATGCGGATGGTGATGAAGCTACGGGTTCTGCTACTGAGCCAGACCATGCAAATAGCCCAAACCCGCCCGTTGCCCTTGCCGCTGATGCGATAACCATTTTATCAAACAACTGGGATTTTACAAAAAGCAAAAGTTCTGCCAGTAACCGTACTGCATCCAGTTTCAATGAAGTCTGCGCGGGAATTATTGCTGGTCTTGTTCCAACCGCGAAAGGGGGAGCAGCTATCAGCAGTGGTGGTAACCATAATTTCCCCCGGTTTTTAGAAAATTGGTCCGGCAAGAAATTTAGGTATCGCGGATCAATGGTCTGCCTGTACGAAAGCGAAATTGCTAATCAAGGATACAGTACCAGCTATTACAGCCCACCTCAAAGAGACTGGGGTTATTACACGAGATTCAAAGAAGGCCATTACCCCCCTGGTACTCCGATGGTACGCTCCTTTAAGAAAGTAGATTTTAAATTTATCACGAAAGCAGAGTACGAAGCTGCTCTCGGTAACCTTTCCATAGTTTTCGGCAACTGAATATAATACATTCATAAAAGTAATTCCAGTCGTTTGAAATGCAATCATCGTAGCATAAAGCTTTGCTTGTGATTTCGTATGTGTCTTATTTACAATTAATTAGCCGAGAACCCCATTAATGAACCCTCAACACAGAAAACATTTTAGTCGAGACAACAAAGGCTCTGTTATATTTCTCACCATTATTATAGCAACCGCTGTTGCGATCATTCTCGCCGCACTCATCCAATGGAGCCTTTCTGAACGCCGGTTTAATGAGCGGAGCTTCACTCGTTTGAAAGCAAAAAACGCCGCCGAAAGCCTTGCGGAGTACGGGGTCGCCCAGCTCATCGCGCGTTGGCAAAATGCCACTTCGTTTACTACTGATGAACTGCTTTCCGCAAATCAGCCACTCGTAATTCCGGCTTCGGCCTCCACATTTTTTTCGAGTGAAATCGTGGACAGCGACCTAGAACTTAAGGGAGGAACCGTTCCGCCCGGTGAATGGAATTACATTGACCCAAAAGATCCGGGCAATGAATTCGATAGCCAAAAGGGAAAACTTGTTTTCGCGCGAAATGTCAAAATTTATGCCAAAGCCGCAGCCAAGATACCACATTCGAATGATAAAGTAATATCCTATGTGAAAGAGATCCTTCAAGTACGTGATGCGCCGTTACTAGCCCATGCTGTTTTTTATAACCTGGATATGGAATTTCACCCCGGCCCTAAAATGGAAATGTATGGTCCCGTTCATGCCAACGGCGATATATGGGTCTCTGCGATTGATAAATTATACTTCCACTCTACCGTAACCACGGCTGGAAAATTCCACCACGGCATGATGTCTGACCCAGGAACCTCCCAAACCGGCACGGTTTACTTTCAAGACAGCGAAGGTGATTGGATAAGTGATTACAAAGGTTCAGGAAGTAAATCACTTTCCTCGAGCTACTATGATAGCAACTACACGGTTATAAAAAACGGTGTCCCCAGCCCCGGTTGGAGAGAACTGGCATCTAACCGCTGGGACGGAAATGTGCAAAGCACCGAGCATAGCGTGCCCAAACTCAATTTAATCGGGTTTCCGGACTATGTTCGCGATAATCCCGCAACGGAAGCCGTAGATGATGCGCTAAACTATGCTTATGCTATTATTGAGCCAAATCTGCCCACGTCTAGTCCTGACAATAAAGGCATTGGCGAAAAAGAAAAGTACGCCCGCAAGGCTGGCCTGATTGTCCGCCTCTACAAAACCAACGATCCAAGTACCGTCCCCACCCACGCACAGCACTTAACTGGAGATTATTATGTTTCCTTCAATAAACTGAAACGCATAAATCCGCTCCTACCCAATAGTGAAGCTGAATTGGATGCGAATGGCAATGTTCAAGAAATTCCAGTCGCTGTATCCTCCAGTTTTGTGAGTGACGTATTTCAACTACACACCTATCAAGAGGATCCCTCGACCAACAAACCGACATCCAGCTTTTGGGATGCACGGCGAGAAAAAGGCCTCGATATCCTGCAATTAGATGTTGGTGAATTTCGAGAGGGAGTAGATAATACAGATTCACATTATAAACCTTATGTATGGACGAGTAATTATGTTCCCGTAACCGACTACAATGGCGTTGTATATGTAGAGTTCCCCATGGATGCATCCCAAACAGGACGCCCGGATAAAGTCAACGTAAGTGTTGATAATATGGGGCTCTATCTGGTTGACGGCAAGAAAGTCCCTAATCCGAGTTACAATAACATCCCCACACGAGACAGCGGTTTTACGTTAGCAACCAATAACGCCATCTATGTAAAAGGTGACTTTAACGCGGACGGCAGCTTTGCCACGGGAACAGAAACGGCTCCCGACAATCCTCTTTCGCCGGAACCACCGGTAGCACTAGCTGCTGATTCTATCACGATCCTATCTGATCAATGGAACTTCGCCAAAAGCAAGAATTCTACAAGTGATCGCCCTGCCGAAGATACTGAAGTTAACACTGCCCTTATCACCGGTATTGCTATTACAAATAAAGGCGGGGATACCAATATGGCCAGTGGCGGTACGCACAATTTCCCCAGATTTTTAGAAAATTGGAGTAACAAAAAATTCCTTTATAGAGGGTCCCTCGTGGCTCTTTTTGAAAGTGAAATTGCGAATCAAACGGTTTCCACCTCCTATTACAGCCCGCCAATACGCCTATGGGGCTTCTACGATCAATTCGCCAAAGGCAATTACCCTCCCGGAACCCCTAATGTCAGATCATTCAGAAGATTGGACTTCCGTTTTATTGACAAAGCGGAATACGATGCCGCCATTCTAAACCTATAGGCTGGCAAAAAATGCTCCGGAAATGATTGAAAAAAACAACCAGGAAATCTTATATTATGCACATGCGCCGATTACCCCTCACCCTTATGGCACTCCTATGTCTGCTCATTCCCTTTTCCCTAACGCAAGCACAACCAAAAGGCAAAAACAACACGGAGCAGCTGACGGTTTATTCGTGGCCGTTAACAAAACGTCCCGCACTCGAAATCTCTGCTCAACAGGAATTTTTTGATGGCCTTGCCTACAGATACTACCTTCTAGAAAACAAAGCGTTTAAACTAATCATTAAAATGCAGTTTCCCCCACGGTGGCACGTTACTACGCCTGCTATGACGGAATCATTTGCGATTACGGAGCAAGGAAACCCAGACAATCGCTTAAGTTTTAGTATCTTTAAACCCGATGAGTTTTTGCCAAACTTTAATCTGAATACCCTTTTAGGCTATATCGAAAGCCTGAAAGCAAAATACGGGCAACGCCTCAAGGTACTCAATCAGAAAACCAATTTCATTCCAGCAAACCAGCCCTTTATTTTAAATGGCAATTATAGGTATATTGAATACCAAGTTAGCCAAGGCTCGAATAAAGAGCCTATGCTCTATCAGGAATTCATTATGTTTCCTGATACAAAGGAACGTTTATTGTTCGTGATCCAACGCTCCGGCCCGGCAAAAAGAGTTGAGCAAACGACACCTCACATCATGAGCTATCTCTATAATACTGAGCTTGTTGAGCCGGAAACGAAGTAAATCGAATAGTCTTTATTCTATATTTTGCACTTGCTCGCGAATGCGCTCGAGCTCATTTTTGGCCTCTACAACAATACGAGAGATGTCTATGTTATTGGCCTTACTTCCAATAGTATTCCACTCACGGTGCAATTCCTGGCAAATGAAATCCATTTTGCGCCCAACTCTGCCTTCATCCTTTTGAATACATTGCAGAAAAGAGTCAATATGGCTGTTTAATCTCGTGATTTCTTCAGAAACGTCACATTTATCGGCGAACAGGGCAATTTCTCGCAAAACACGCTCATCCTCCAAATTAATAGAAAGATTCAATTGCTGCAAACGCGCCATTAATTGTTCGCGGTAACGCTCTATGGTCGGCTTACTCAAGGCCGCGATTTCTTTTGCCCAAGTTGATAATTGGGTCAATCGGCCTGCCATATCATTTGCCAAAACGTTTCCTTCCTCCTGGCGCGTTTCGATAAACGCATCCAATGCCTTTTCTAACAAAACTTCCACTACAGGCGCAACGGTGTCTTCCGGGAGGAGCTTGCTATCTTGGCCACTCATTTTCATGGCATTTAAGACAAGGGTAACATCCGGATTAAACGGTACATCCAGCTTTTCCGACATTTCGCGTAAACCGTTAAAAATCTTACCCACGCCATCTTCATTCCACGTAAAACCCTTTTCGGCATCGATACTCGCGATTTTGACATAAACGTTGATCTTGCCGCGCCCTACACGTTCTTGAATTCTTTTTGTGATATCGCGCTCCATCTTCACCCACTCTTTGGGCAAATAAACACTCACCTCCAAGCTCTTTCGATTCACAGAAGAAATCTCTACGCTCACTTCACTTTCATCGCAATTTCCCACTGCGATACCATATCCTGTCATGCTATTCATTACTTTATATAACCTATTTTATAATTTAAATCACCCCTGCGTGCATTTTACGGACAATAAGGTAAGGTCATCGGCGCGATCCGGTGCCCCTACAAACTCCGCTACTTCTTTTAAAATACCCTGATTGATATTTTTAGCAGATTCCCTCCCTAAGGCCCTGAATACGGCTATTAACCTTTCGGCAGAAAATTCTTCACCTTTATCGTTAATAGCTTCCGTAATCCCGTCTGTATATAACAACAATACATCGTGTTTATGAAACGGTATTATTTTGTCTTCTATTACAGAATCGAATAAATGGCTGGGAACCATTCCCAATGCCATTCCCTCGGAAGAAATCAATTGGATCTCGGTGGCCTTGCCTGCCTCCGCTTGGCTACCCTTTAAGAGCATTGGTAACTCATGTCCCGCGCGGGCTAACATAATCTCTCCTTTTTTAGTATCGATAATCGCATAAACGATCGTAATAAACATGTCTCGCCTCATTTCAGGGAACATCTCTCTATTTATAGCCTTTAACACTTCGGCAGGAGACATATTTCCTCGAGCATAATGCCTCAGATTTGTCTGGCAAATCGCCATGAGGAGTGATGCTGGTATTCCCTTTCCGGATACATCAGCGATTGCCACAGCGATACGACCGTCTGGCAATTTAAAGACATCATACAAATCACCACCCACTTTTTTTGCGGGATGGTAGCACGCATCAACGTCAAAGTGATTATCTTTGGGAAAAGACTGCGGCAATAACATCCCTTGGATATTGCTTGCCAAAGTTATTTCAAAATCCAACTGCTTTTTCTCTAACTGCAGCTCCATCAAATGCAAGTTATGGAGCGCCATACCGGCTTGCTCTGCCAAGGATTGCACGAGGGAAAAATCGGTTTCGTTAAACGCTATGTTATCCGCGGGGTTGGCAACGGCCAATAAACCCAAAACGCTTCCGTGAGATAAAATGGGCACAATAATAATCGAGTGGACGGCAAGCGCGGGATCCTTATGAAAGATGACTCTTGGATCTTTTCTCGCGTTGGCAATCAATATACCCTTCCCGCTTCTGGCGATTCCGCCGATCAAGCCTTCTCCCCATTCGAAGCTTTCGGACTTCAATATCTGTTCTATAAATTTTGCTCGAGTAACTACGGTTTCGTCAGCTGAGGCAATGGGCTTTTGGGGAGGAAACAACCCCTCTACCGCAACACGCTTTAACTGGTTCCCGTTTGATTTTTCATAAACGCACGCACTCAAGGCTCCTGTACTTAGAATCGCGGTATGAACGATATGGTTGTATAAATCATTACGCTCGACCCCCTCACCGATCGCTTCCACCAAACTATGCATGAATTCGATCGATATCTGCTTCTCCTGCAACAATAGCTGCTTTTCTTCATCAATCTTTACAATTTCGCGCCTCGCGGAAATATAAAGAAAGCTGAGCCCTAAAGCGCCTAGGGCAACACCAGCAAGAAAGTACCAAAGCATACTTCATTCATAGTACATTTCTTTCTTTTAATGAAGCTCAAAAAATATTCCCTAAACCCCCTGAAATTAATCCTTTACCACACCCTTTAAAAAAGTGATGACATCTTGAAATTTACTTTCGTTTGAGCCTTGAATAATGACCAAGTTCTCGTGAGCCTTTAAAATGGTTTTAGAGTCAGCCACTTGCTTGTTAGATGTGACTGGTTGTAACTCCTCTGATTTCCCATCATTCGTTATTCCATTATCAATAACTTGCAAAATTTTATCTAACCCTAGGTTATGGACGAGGTCCCAGTTGCGCTTCCCGAGGTGGCAGAGTGCTAAACAAGCCTCTTCGTCTGCTTCTTGAAACTCAAGTGCCACTCCTGTAATTAAGCCTAAAAAGGTACTATCCATCCCCGTACAGTCTTCAAAATCAATGATAATGCGTTGCACACTCTTCATTCGCATGGAATCAAAAAAATCATTCAAGGGGTTGCAATTTAAGTAGGATGCGCGCCCCTTTATTTTGAGGACGACAGGATCGGAACTCGAATCAACAAAATATACGTTTTCTAAATCTGTTTTCATATGTATTCCCCTTAACGGACTTTTCATTGCTTGAGTATGCTACGTAGTACGTATGGCATTATTCCTCCATGCTTATAGTAATCTTTTTCAATATGGGTGTCTATTCTTATAATTAGATTAATAGCATCAATCTTGCCATTCATGTGCCAAATTTCCATCTTAATTTCGTCTCCGGGCTCAAAATCATCGACAAAATCGGGCAATGAGTAAATTTCAGTACCATCTAGCCCCCATGATTCCACGCTTTCACCTTCCTTAAACTGAAGGGGCAATACTCCCATTCCAATTAAATTACTGCGGTGTATACGCTCAAAATTTTTGGCAACAACCACTTTTACGCCCAATAGTAAAGTTCCTTTGGCAGCCCAGTCTCGAGAGCTTCCCATGCCGTAATCATTACCGGAAAGGACGATTAAGGGCACGTTCTCTTTTTTATAAACCATGGCGGCATCATATATGCTCATAAGTTCACCATCCGGCATATGGGTCGTATAACCCCCTTCTTTTCCTTGTGCCATCTGGTTCTTAATGCGTACGTTCCCAAAGGTACCACGAGTCATCACACGGTCATTCCCGCGCCGGGAGCCATAAGAATTAAAATCTTTCTTCTCTACGCCGAGCGACTTTAAATATCTACCCGCTGGACCATCTTCTGCTATTGCGCCTGCCGGCGAGACGTGGTCAGTTGTGACCGAATCACCCAATATTGCCAATGCACGCATGCCATTTATGGGCTTTATGGGCTTGGTATCCATTGAAAAATCGTCAAAATAGGGAGGCTTTTGGATATAAGTGGACTCCGAATCCCAATGATAGCGCGTGGCTCCTCGAATTTTTATGGCATTCCATTCGGGATTGGCTTGATCTATTGCGGATGCTGAGTATTTATCTAAAAACATTTCGGGTTCAAGGCCATGAATAACACATTCATGTATATCTTTATTAGTCGGCCAAAGATCCTGCAAATAAACCTCTTTTCCGTTTTTATCCTTTCCTAGAGGCTCTTTTACAAAATCTATATCCACTTTTCCCGCAAGGGCAAAAGCAACAACCAAAGGAGGCGACATCAAGAAATTAGCCCGAATAGCCGGTTGTATTCTGGCTTCAAAATTACGGTTTCCGCTTAATACACTGGCGCATACCAAGTCTTTTTCTTTGATGGCTTTCTCCACTTCGAGATCCAATGGCCCACTATTACCGATACAAGTCGTACAACCGTAGCCAACTAGGTTAAATCCTAATTTATCCAGGTATTCCTGTAGCCCTGTTTTTGCTAAATAATCCGTAACTACCCGAGAACCCGGAGCTAAACTAGTCTTAACGATAGGGTTTATTTTAAGGCCAAGTTCTACGGCTTTCTTTGCCACTAAACCAGCGGCAACCATGACAGATGGGTTAGAAGTGTTCGTACAACTGGTAATTGCCGCTATGAGGACAGATCCATGCTTAATTTCAAACTTCTCATCGCCATGCTTTTCCAAGGTAATGGAGGCTTTGTCTTTATAAGTTTCCGCCGCTTTACCGTAACCACCCTCTTTTACAGATGAGTGAAATAAATCAGAGAACTTTTCTTTTAATTCCGTTAAATTGATACGGTCTTGAGGACGCTTCGGACCTGCCACACAGGGCACAATTGTGCTTAAATCCAGCTCGATTACTTTGGTGTAATCCACCTCGCCATCACGCGGCATGCCCCAGATTCCCTGAGCCTTGCAATAGTCCTCGACCATCTCCACGTGCGCTTTGGGCCTGCCTGTCATCAATAAATAATCCTTTGTCTTATCATCGATGGGAAATAAGCCTATTGTGGCACCGTACTCCGGAGCCATATTGCCTATTGTAGCACGGTCGGCAACCGTCAAGGAAGCAGCTCCCGCTCCAAAGAATTCTACAAATTTGCCGACTACATTTTCAGTACGCAAGAGTTGTGTGATATTTAACGTCAAATCAGTCGCAGTTACCCCTTCTTTTAAAGCTCCCGTCAGATGCACCCCAATCACTTCCGGAGTCTGAAAATAAACGGGCTGCCCGAGCATACCGGCTTCAGCTTCGATGCCACCGACTCCCCAGCCGACCACGCCCAAGCCATTAATCATGGTCGTGTGCGAGTCCGTACCGACAAGGGTGTCGAGGTAGTACAGCGTCTCGTCATTAATTTTTTTCTCGAAAACCAATTTTGCCAGATATTCCAGGTTCACCTGGTGGCAAATCCCCACTGCGGGCGGCACTACCTGAAAAGTATCAAAGGCTTCCTGCCCCCATTTCAAAAATTCATAACGTTCGCGATTTCGTTCGAATTCCTTTTGCACATTCCCTTTAAAAGCCATCGCAGTGCCGTATTCGTCTACTTGAATGGAGTGGTCTATCACCAGATCCAGCGGCACGAGAGGCTCAATCAATTCAGGGCTTTTACCCACTTCGGCTACCGCATCTCGCATAGCGGCGAGGTCTACGACTAAAGGCACTCCCGTAAAATCTTGTAGTAAAATTCTGGATACAACAAAGGGAATCTCACGACTGGAAGGTTTCTTGGCATTCCAGTTGGCCAACTCCCTTACGTCCTCTTCTCTTATCTTTTTGCCATCACAATTGCGTAAAACAGATTCCAGGACAATCCGGATACTTACAGGCAATCGAGAGATTTTGCCCACACCTGCTGCTTCTAATGCTGGAAGAGAATACAACTTCCCGTTCCTGAATTTCTTTAACGCGTTAAAGGGGTCGTAAGGCTGGCTCATATAATCGCAGTATACCAAGGCCATAAAAAAACTCCAAGTACGAAAAAACGTCCTTGGAGTTTAAAATAATAAGATTAGAAAAAGCTTATGCCGTTGCCGCCATTTCTTCTTCTAATGCCTTACGGACACCATCCATATCAGGATATTGGTTACCGTCTTCTGCGGGCGCTTTCCACATATGTGCGATTTTCCCCTGGCTGTTAATCACAAAAACGGAGCGCCAGCATACCTGCTGAAATCCTTTAAAGTCTTCTGCTAATACCCCATATTGAGGAGCCACTTCACGATTAAAATCGCTTAACAAAGGGAACGTAATGCCTTGATCCTTTGCCCAAGCTTCCAACGTAAAAGGACTATCAACACTGATACCGTACACGGCTGCCCCCATCTTGCGAAACTCATCCCAATGATTTTCCTTCGAAACGGCGCAAAATGTCTTTGTGCAAACAGGCGTAAACGCTAACGGCACAAAAAAGAGCACTGTAGGGCGTTTGCCAAAATTCTCGCTTAACTTGACCATCTGCACATCGCCACCTACGGGCTTTGATCGTAGTGTAAAATCCGGCGCGGGTGATCCAATATTTAATTCTGCTTTCATCAATTGTTCTTTCTGTCTTGAGTTAACTTCTTTTATAAATAAGTAAAACACTTATTGTAGTCATCTACCCCATTTCCGCAAGTTTATTACCATACAAAATCCAGGAAACCCTTTCTCTTAAAGCAAAAACCCCCTATTCTACACAAAAAAACGCGCATAAATATAAGTAACTTTTCAATAAAATTTACTGATTCTCCAAAATTGACCTTCCGGACAAACGTGCCCAAAATGAACAAACTATGAATAAACGTGAAATCGCCCAAATCTTAGACGAAATTGCTGTTCTCCTTGAACTCAAGGGCGAGAATCCTTTCAAAATAAGAGCCTACCAAAATGCAGCCCGCGCCCTAGAAACCTTTCAGGGCAACTTTGAAGAAACGATCAAAAAGGGTCATTTAGAAGATATACCAGGAGTCGGCAAAGCCATTGAAGAAAAGATACTAACCCTTCATAAGACTGGCAAATTAGCCTACTACCAAGAACTTGCTGCGTCTATCCCCGAGGGGTTAATTAAAATGCTTGATATTCCCGGCCTCGGCGGAAAACGAATCAAATTAATACATGACAACCTGGGCATCGAAACCATTGAAGATCTAAAACTCGCGTGCCAAGCGGGTAAAATAGCACAATTACCCGGCATGGGAGCGAAATCCCAAAACAATATTCTTGCCGGCATCGAGCATTTGGTGGCCTACAGCCAGCGCCATCTTTGGTGGGAAGCTTATCATATAGCGGAACCTATTCTGAATGAACTCAAACATCTCCCTGAAACTGTACACGCTGATTTAGCAGGTAGTTTGCGCAGAAGACTCGAAACGATCGGAGATCTTGATTTTGTCGTTGGATCCAAGGATCCACAGGCGATTATGGATTGGTTTACGAAACACCATTCGGTTGAATCCGTTACCGCTAAAGGCGAAACAAAATCAAGTGTCCGCCTCAAAGGAGGCATACAAGCTGACCTACGCGTTGTTGCGCCGGAACAATATTACTTCGCGCTTCATCATTTTACGGGATCAAAGGATCACAATATACAAATGCGCCAACGCGCGCTTCATATGGGCTACAGCCTCAGCGAATGGGGTCTAAAGGCCGAGAAAGATGATCATAAAGACATCAACCACGTTAAAGGGGAAGCAGAGCTATTCAAAGCGCTCAAACTGTCATACATCCCGCCGGAACTACGCGAAGGGCTTGACGAGCTCGACCTTGCCGCAAAAGACAAAATCCCACACTTGGTTCAAGAAAGCGATATACGCGGGGTCTTTCATAACCATACCGTAGCCTCCGATGGTGTCCATACCCTGGAACAAATGGCAGAGACGGCCGACTCCTACGAGTGGGAATACCTCGGCATCGCAGACCATTCTAAATCAAGTCGGCAGACAAATGGATTAGATGAAGAGCGTCTATTGGCCCAAATCGCTGAAATCAGAACATTGAATAAATCCAAGCGCTTTAACACACATATTTTCGCGGGCACAGAGTGTGATATCCTTCCTGATGGCTCGCTGGATTTTGAGGACGCTATTTTAAAAGAACTCGATTACGTAGTCGTTTCCATCCACTCCAATTTCAATATGGATGAAGATGCGATGACCAAACGGATTATCAAAGCCATCGAACATCCCTATACGAGCATATTGGCTCACCCAACCGGTCGATTGCTGTTAAGACGAGAACCTTATGCAGTTGATATGATGAAGGTGATTGATGCCGCTATTGCCAATAAGGTTATCATAGAATTAAACGCTAATCCCTATCGCCTGGACATGGACTGGCGACTCTGGCGCAATGTCGCGGAACGTAATATTCTCTGTTCGATCAACCCAGATGCTCACAGCCGCGAACAACTCATGTTCTACAAAGCCGGCATCAATATAGCTCGAAAAGGCATGCTCACCAAAGAGCACATCCTTAATACACGGCCACTCACAGAAGTCACCCGCTATTTTAAAAAATTTATCGCGTAACAAATAATAAAAGGAAAAAGGCCGCGATATAGATATTATCTAATCGACCTTAATTCCCTTGCTATAATACGGAATGATCTATTTTATATTTTCCAAAACCTACAATCTATGAAAACACTAAAAACACTTGTACTCACCTTCACTTTCATTCCTTTCATTCTATGCCAATCTTTTGCGCTTGCTCCCCTACCGGGTGAAGATCCCCTTCCCTCATGGAATGATGGTGCTATAAAGGAAAAGATTATATACTTCGTACAATCGGTAACTGATCCTTCAAGCCCGGATTTCGTCCCCCCTCGTGAACGGGTCGCTGCATTAGACATGGATGGCACCATTGTTTGCGAACATCCCATTAACTTTCAACGCGCTATTGCCCTAGAGCGCCTACGCGAACTTGCAGCCCAAAACCCTTCTCTAGCAGAAGAGCAGCCCTACAAGGCAGCAGTGGAATTCGATGATGAATACCAGGCAAATTCCAATAATCACAACTATATCTTTTTGACTGCTTTCAAGGATTACCCGGTACATGAGTTTCACGAATATGCTAAAGATTACATGCTTCGCGAAAAACAGGCTCCATTTGACCGTAAGTTCAACGAGCTCTACTATCAACCGGGTGCCGAACTTGTGCAATATCTTCAAGACAATAACTTCCGTGTCTATATTTGCTCAACCACAGAAGAAAACTGCATCCGCGTGCTTTTAGAAGACTGTATGGGATTAGAGCACGTTGCTATTATAGGTAATGAAGTGGACTTAACCTTCTCGATCGTAGACGGCAAACCTCATTTCCGCATGCATGATACTTTTCGCCAACCAGAAAACCGCAAAGACTACAAATGCGTCTACATCCTGAATCAAATTGGTGAAGCCGGCCAAGCTCCTATATTTGCCTTTGGCAACAGTATGGGGGATTTCGGTATGCTTACCTTTGCAGGTGCTTCCCACCATAAAAACCTGGTCATGATTCTTGACCACGATGATCCGGATCGTGAACTCGAATATCACACAGAGGAACTGCTGGATCATGCCAAGAACAATGGCTGGGAAGTTATCAGCATGAAGCGTGACTTCAAAGAAGTTTTCCCATCCAGTTAGTCTATTCTTTTTCTAAAATTGAAGATCATTCATTACACACACAACGCATGAAAATTTGTTGCATAGGAGCTGGTTACGTTGGTGGGCCTACTATGGCCGTAATTGCCCACAAGTGCCCGAACATCCAAATCACCATCGTTGACATCAATGACGAAAAGATCAAAGCCTGGAACTCCGACAATCTACCGGTCTACGAGCCAGGCCTTAAAGAAATTGTGGAAGAATGCAGAGGCAAAAATCTGTTCTTCTCCACTGATATGGATAGTGCAATCCAAGAAGCAGACATCATCTTCATTAGCGTCAATACACCTACTAAAACATACGGCTATGGGGCGGGCAAATCTGCAGATTTACGTTTCGTAGAAAGCTGTGCGAGACGGATCGGCGAGGTTGCTCAATCGGATAAAATCATTGTAGAAAAGTCCACCCTTCCGGTTCGTACAGCAGAATCCATCCGCGACATATTAGAGGTTACGAGCAACAATTGCCAATTTCAGGTTCTCTCTAATCCTGAATTCCTTGCCGAGGGCACAGCCATTCAAGATTTAGAAAATCCGGATCGCGTTTTGATCGGTGGGGAGCAGACTCCTGAAGGCCTTCAAGCCATTGAAACACTTGTTTCCGTCTATGCCCACTGGGTTCCCCGAGAAAAAATCATCACAACAAACCTTTGGTCTTCCGAGCTTTCTAAGCTGACAGCCAATGCATTTCTGGCACAACGCATCTCTTCCATCAATGCCATTTCCTCGTTGTGCGAAGCAACGGACGCAGACATTACCGAAGTCGCTAAAGCGATTGGCTCTGACACCCGCATTGGCAATCGCTTTCTGAATAGCTCTGTAGGTTTCGGCGGATCCTGCTTTCAAAAAGATATCTTAAACCTCGTCTACCTGTGTGAAAGCTACGGCTTAAACGAAGTTGCTCGCTATTGGGAACAAGTTGTTTTGATGAATGACCACCAAAAGCACCGCTTCAGCCGTAAAATGGTAAGCACGCTCTTCAATACAATTGCTGATAAAAAAATCGCTATATTTGGCTTTGCATTTAAAAAGGATACTAATGACACCCGGGAGTCCCCTGCAATTGCGGTCTGCCAAGACCTCCTCGATGAACAAGCTGAACTAGCTATTTATGACCCAAAGGTTCAGGCTCACCAAATTTATAAAGATTTAAATATATCCGATCCTGAAGCTGAAGCAATCACGCTTTGCAATGATCCTTACGAAGCGGCTAAAGATGCCCATGCGATTGCGATTCTCACAGAATGGGATGCGTTTAAAGACTTAGATTACGCAAAAATCTATGCATCCATGAAAAAGCCCGCTTTCCTCTTTGATGGCCGAAATATTGTAGATCTAGAAGGGCTACGCGCAATCGGTTTTGACGCGTTTGGCATCGGTAAACCCAATCCTAAACGAAACAATATGATTGTGTCATGAAAACAACCATCGTCATTCCAGCACGGCTCGGCTCAACGCGGCTACCCAATAAAATATTAGCAGATATTAACGGCAAACCCATGCTGTGGCACGTTTGGCAAAAAGCCAGCCAAATTGCGGAAGTCGCCCATGTGTTTGTAGCGTGTGACAATCAGCAAGTCTTCGAGATGGTTGAAAGTTGGGGCGGAAAAGTTATTTTAACGGATCCTTCCTGCGTCTCTGGAACACATCGCGTGGCTACCATTATGAATCAGATCCCAGGCGAACTCATTATCATTTTACAAGCTGATGAGCCTCTCTTCGATCCGGAAATCATCCGCGAAATGATCCGCACGGCAAACAAAGCAGATGCGGATATCTATACCCCTATTTATACCATTGAAGATCCGGCAAAGGTGATGAATCCAAATGTCGTCAAAGTTGTCACAAGCAGTAATGGTAGAGCCCTCTATTTTTCTCGAAGCACCATACCTTATGTCAGAGATTGTCCGGTAAACGATTGGCCAAGCGCGTGCAAATTCCAAGGGCACATCGGCATCTACGGCTATCCCAGAAAAACATTGGAAAATTACAAGCACGTCCCCAATAGCTATCTAGAAAATGCCGAATGCCTCGAGCAATTAAGATTTTTAGAGGCCGGTTATTCGATACAGACCTTTCTAGTAAAGCACCAGTTTGCCGGAGTGGACACCGCAGCAGATTTATTAGTCGTGCAAAAACAATTTAAAGCACAGGAAACGGAGAAATTACACTATGTTACATGAGCCCATGCCCGTAGCGGAAAGAAGCCGACTCAACGCTGATCTGAGTAAGCCCAATGCTCACGATGTGCGTAATGCCGCTGATTCTATTATTGAAGCCGCAAAAAATATTTTTCGTCATGAAGCGCTGGCCATGGACGCCGTTGCTACACGATTAAACAAAAATTTCACACGCGCGCTAGAGGTTATCATTACCCACCCCGGAAAAATTATCATTTGCGGCGTGGGTAAGTCTGGCCACGTGGCTCAAAAAATGGCAGCAACCTTTTGCAGCACAGGAACACCCGCGATTGCCATGCACCCTGGAGAAGCTGTCCATGGGGATCTTGGTATATATCAACCAGGCGACCCTACAATATTGCTCTCCAAAAGTGGTAGTACCGCGGAAATGCTTCGTCTTATCCCAACCCTAAGGCAATTCAGGTCCCCTCTCATTTCGATTGTAGGGAACATGGATTCCCCGATTGCGCATCAATCTGATGTTGTTCTCGATGTCACCGTACAAAAGGAGGCGGATCCGCTGGGCATCGTCCCTACAACAAGTTGCTTGGTTTCGATGGCAATGGGAGACGCTTTAGCATCTTGCCTCATGTCTATTCGTAATTTTAATGAAAAGGACTTCGCAAGATTTCACCCTGCGGGTCAATTGGGAAGAAATTTATTACTCACAGTTGAGGATGTCATGCACAAAAAAATCGCAAAGGTGTTACCCGATGCAAGCTTGCGTGACGTTGTTATCGCTATGACAAATATTTCCCTTGGGGGCGCTTGTGTTATAGATGAATCCGATAAACTTCTAGGCATCGTAACGGATGGCGATATACGCCGAATCCTACAACAGGAAGAGGATGTCTTTAAACTTAAGGCAATCGATATTATGACAGCCAATCCCATGGTTGTCAGCCCGCACTTTACGCTAAACCAGGCCGTTAAAATCATGGAAGATCGCCCTTCCCAAATTTCTGTCCTTCCTGTCGTTAATTCCCAAAATGGTCGTTGCCTTGGGCTACTTCGTATACACGACATTTACCAACCCGAGCTAGGTTAAAATATTTCAACGTTTTAGAGATATGCACCCTTCTGGAATTGGCGTACCCCAAACCTCACGCCGACAAACCACTCGCAAAAAACATGGTGTGTCATCGCCCACCTCAATGCGCGAAAAAATCATTGTAACGCTCCTTGCGCTCAACATCTCTTTTCTCGCTTACGCTTATGGGGGTTTTCCCGACTGGGCACTGTGGATCTTTCTGAGCCTTTCGGGTGCAAGCTTTTTAGCACTCTTCGTCCCGATAAATGATCACACGAGCCCCACAATGACATCTAATATAACGAAGCTCCTAAAGTTTCCGGTCTTCTGGCTAGGCCTGCTGGTGATTGCCTACATTCTCATACAAGCGAGCAACCCCGCTTTTATCGTCATCCAGGAAGGGAAAATCTCATTCCTCAGAACGCTCCCCCACAATACTGCCTTGCCCACAAGTATTGACAGTCCTTTTAACAAAATAAACCCATATCGCATTTTACTTTATGTAATATCCTGCCTCTGCATCTCTTCCAGCCTCTGGATTGGCATACGCAAACGCCGCTCGCTTCAAACGCTTTTTTGGGTATTCCTTGCCAATGGTCTTATATTCACCGCAATCGGGCTCTATCTAAGATTTAAAAACATCAGCAAACTCCTTGGGATTAAATATACTCCCATAAACACAATGTTTAGCTCCTTCGTTTATAGCAACCATGCTGCAGCCTACATTTATCTACTATTAAGCGTAGCTCTTGGATTTTGCGTTTACTATTTAAGCAGTAATCTCAAAAGCTTTAATAAATCAACGCCCTACCTAATCTGTGGGCTTATCGGTGTTTTTCTCTGGCTTGCCCTGTTTGTAATTGCCTCCAGAGGTGGTATTGTTATCGCTTCAGCTATCACATTATGCGCCCTATGCGCCCTTATATATGTATTAGTCCAAGCACGAAATAATCCCTACAGGAAATGGATTGCAATTAGTTTGATTGCTCTTTTAATCGGGAGCGCCATTACCCTCCATTACACCTATGACTGGCGACGGCTAGATGGACGGTTCGACCAATTTAGCACGGAAATTTCCGAAAATAGTCGTAGAAGTCTCCTGAGGGAAGCTACTTATGAAATGTTTGAAGACAATTCTGTCTTTGGCTGGGGGGCAGGCAGTTTCCAGTACTATTTCCCTGTGTATCGCGCCAAATACCCGGATCTCCTCTACGCAAAAAATTCAAAGCGCAAGTACTTTTACAATCACGCGCATAGTGACTGGATAGAAACGCTCTCGGACTACGGCATCGTGGGGAGTAGCCTCTTTGCGTTAATCGGGCTCTATTTCTTTAGCCTACCCGTCATTTTCTTTCGTGCGTTAAACCCGCTGTCCTTCATGGTATTTATCGGCTGTCTTGGATTTATTGCGCACGCTTATTTTGACTTCGTATTCCAATCTCCCGCACTTCTGCTCACCTTCTGTTTCCTTCTAACAGCTGCTGCTCGTGCCGTCTCCCTAAGAAAGCGGTTACTCAAGAGCTAAAAAGCTCTATAGCCCAAGGTTCATCTGCATTGCGGAATCGCCCTTCGTATTGCTCATCCGCAATAACCACTCAAGCGTCATGCTCTCAAAGCCCTCTAAGGCATCTAATCGTTTCAATAAAAGCGCTGAAGCGAGGGCATCATACAACGCACAGTGATATACTTGTCTTCCCCCAGGGCAATGCTGCTTTGCTAAACCGTTTAACACCTCATGCAATTGAAATTGTTTAATCAAATGACTGAGCTTATAACCCTCAAGCCCAGGATATATTTTTTTATACAAGGCGCAAGTATCAACCCAATCACCCCAACAGGCAACTTCGTCACCTGGATTTAAAAAATCAGGACAATTCGGCGGGTATGGCCACACGCGTTTTATAAAATTGTTTTCAACGCTCGCATGATGCGCGGCTAATGGCCCCCTTTTACGCAATCCACAAAAATAATCCCACTCATCGCTAAACGGAGCCTCTTTAGCCGCGAGTTCGTGCCGAATCCCGTGAAAAAAAACGTCACACTCGCGTATCTCATTTTCAGGACAACATAAGCGCGTCCGCGTATCAATAATTTCAGCCCCAAGCAATGTCGCAACCCCATACTCAACAATTCCGGTATGCGTACTACCTTCAAAATCAACGACATAGACTGGTATTTCTTTCCAATTCATCTTTAAGCTTTTTTAAAGGTTGACAGAACCACGCGTTTTTGACAAAACATAATATCTAATTTCGGGGTGTAGCACAGCCTGGTAGTGCGCCTGCTTTGGGAGCAGGAAGTCGCTGGTTCGAATCCAGTCGCCCCGACCACTTTTACAAGCCCCCCTACTGTACCTCAGGATCCCTCAAAGGACGATTTACCTTTTCCTTTATACGATCCAAGATTCCGTTAATAAAGCGTTTTGCTTCCGGGCCGGAAAATTCCTTACTCAAATCAATCGCTTCGTTAATTGAAACAATAGGTGGAATGTCCTTACGGTAAAACAGTTCATAAACTGCTAAACGCAAAATAGCTAAGTCTGTGCGGCCAATACGATTAAATGCCCAATTTTGCGTATGGGATTCAATTAATTCGTCAATCGCATCATGATGCTCAAAAAAACCGGCGATGAGTTCATCTGTAAACGCATAATCGGCACGAGCCTCTTTCACATAAATTTCAAAAAAATCATCTAGCAGATTCTCCCAATCATCATCCCCTGTAGCGTCCCACATGTATAAAAACTGCACAACAAGCTGTCGACTTCGGTGCCGATGGGCTCTTTTACTGCTTTTATCTGAATTCTCTACCATGACCATTCTGCTGTTAACTCTTGCGAGGGACTTATTAAAGCGATTTTCCATCCACTTTGCCAGCTTTTAATTTACAATAAAAATTGAGAAATAACCGATTCTAGCTTAGTGTGGAGTTAACCATTATTACAAATGTCTCAAAACGATCATTTTGATAACTTAAAGAAGCGCTTAGGGGAACATTTATTCGAAATTCGGCTCCAAAAAGAAAGTCAAATTAACCCAATAATGTTTCACTTCACGGTCTTTGGTGTTATAGCCCGCTTGTTGGGTATTTACAAAAGGGGGGTTGAAAATACCACCAAAATCCAAGTCACACACAACACATTTGCACTACCCAGCCTGCCCGAACATTTTGAAAACTACAAAATCCTGCATTTATCAGATCTGCACGCCGATCTTTGCCAGCATGTCACGCCTTACATCATTGAAAAACTCGCCCCATTAGAATACGACCTCTGC